>JAYVST010000275.1:0-2076 GCA_043775255.1 Burkholderiales bacterium | reverse complement strand
GCTCGCCCAGCGTTCGCTTGATCTGACTTTGGATCTCCACAGCGCAACGATAGACGCTCCGCCCAAAAATGTCCAGCGCTATTTATGGGCAATGGGCAGTGCTAGGGCAAAGCCGCGTCTGCGAGCCGGTTTTCAGTGCCGCCGCGGCCGCCCGTACAGGACAGTTTCCTCCTGGTGGATGGTGTAGTGCTCGAGATGGAAGTCGTAGTGCGGCAGCATGGTGGAAAGGAAACGCGGAATGGTCACGAAATCGTCCGTGCGGTAGTACAGCGAAATCGCCAGTTTCGGCTGATGGCGCGCCAAGGTATCGAGCGCGCCTTCAAGGGCGGAAAACTCGGCGCCCTCGATGTCCATCTTGACGAAATCGATCTGGCCGGGCCGCTCGGCGGCGACAAAGTCGTCGATGGTGATCATCGGCAGGTGGTTTTCATGCCCGAAGACGCAAAAGCCCGGCGCCACGCCATGGTCTTCGGTGACCTGGCGGTCGGTATTTCGTGTGGTGTTGCCAAGTGCGTGCGAACGGGACCTCGACGGCGCGGTCCGTGTAGGCGTTCTGCAGGATGTTGTGGCGGCTGGCCGCGACATGCGTGGGCAGCGGATCGAAGGCGAACACGCGCCCGCTTTCGCCGGTGCGCGCCGCGAAAGCCACCGCCGTGTCGCCCAGGCAGGGGCGCGCCGAATTTTCAGCGCGCTGCTCACATGATCCATGATCCGGCGGCCGGTGAAATCCGCTTGACGGGCGAATACCTGCGTCAATTCGACTCTTTGGCCAAGCGCACCGCGTCCTGCATCCGGATTCGGCCCTCGAAGCCGGCGGCATCAGTGCAATGCTTCCGGCGCGGCATCGATCATGCGCACCCCGGCAAGGCCGCAGGACAGGATGGCGTCGCGCAATTTCCCGACCGCCGCTAAGCGCGTGAAGCTCTTGCGCCACGCGATGGCCACGCGCCGGTCGGGTGCGGGGGCGACGAAGGGGCGGTAGGCGATCAGGTCCTTTTTCAGCGGCTTGGCCGGCACCGCCGAGGCCGGCAGCACCGTCAGCCCCACGCCGGAGGCCACCATGTGGCGAATGGTCTCCAGCGAGGAGCCTTCGAAGGTTTTCTGTATGCCCTCGGCGCTGCTGGAAGAAAAACGCATCAGCTCCGGACACACCTGCAGCACCTGGTCGCGCAGGCAATGGCCGGCGCCGAGCAGCAGCATGGTTTCCTTCTTGAGGTCCGCCGCCGGGATCGCCTTGCGCACGGCCCAGGCATGGGCCGCCGGCAGGGCCACCAGGAAAGGCTCGTCGTACACCGTTTGCATCATCAGGCCCGACTCGGAAAACGGCTGCGCCAGGATGGCGATGTCGATGTCGCCGCTCTTGAGCATTTCCAGCAGGCGCACCGTGTAGTTCTCCTCCAGCACCAGCGGCATGTTGGGCGCCGTCTTGATGATGCGCGGCACCAGCGCGGGCAGGAGGTAGGGCGCGATCGAATAGATCACGCCGACGCGCAACTGGCCGGCCAGCGGATCGCGCCGCTGGCGCACCAGTTCCTTGATGGAGCCGGCCTGCTCGAGCACGCGCTGCGCCTGCGCCACCACCTCGATGCCCAAGGGCGTGACGGTAACTTCGCTCTGGCTGCGCTCGAACAGGGTCGTGCCGAGTTCGTCCTCGAGCTTCTTCACCGCCACCGACAAGGTCGGTTGGCTGACGAAGCAGGCTTCGGCGGCGCGCCCGAAGTGTCGTTCGCGGGCGACGGCGACGATGTAGCGCAGTTCGGTCAGGGTCATGTTCGGTGGCCGTGCGATGGGGCCATGCACAAAATCTATCGAAGGCCGGTAGTTTATAGCAATGGATTTTGCGCGCGCCACGTGCGTCGCAGGCAAGAAAAGGCCGCCTTGCGGCGGCCTGGGCGGGCGTATCGGCGCGCTATTCGACCTTGGCCTTGCCACGCAATTCGGCCAGCATCTTCTCGATGCGCTGGCGCTGCAACTGCTGGGCGATCTGCGATTTTACCTCGTTCACCGGGGGAATCTTCGCTTCGCGCACGTCGTCCAAGCGGATGACGTGGAAGCCGAACTGGGTTTTCACCGGCG
>JAYVST010000274.1:0-5626 GCA_043775255.1 Burkholderiales bacterium | reverse complement strand
GCCCAGCAGGCAGAACGGGTCGCGCGACACCACCTCGCCAAAGCACAGAAGCGACGAACCGTCGGCCGGCGTGGTGTCGTGGTCCTTCATCACCCGCATCGGCCCGCCCCAGGTGAGGTCGACCGTGCCGCGCTTGACATCGTCGATCGCCGCGCCCGGCGCGCCGGGCGGCAGCCATTCGAGTTGCACGCCTTCGCGTTCGGCCAACCCAAGCGCCTTCATCGCGTAGAAGGGCGCGTAGAACAGCGCGCGGAAGTTTTCCGCCAGGGTGAGTTTCATCATTGGGCAGTGTGCAGCCGGGGGCGATTCAGGATTTCATCCCGGTGATCGAGGCTACCATCGCGGCCGGGTCGCGCATCGGCCAGCGGCCGCTCGATGCGTGGGTGAGGAAGTCGTCGACGATGCGGTTGAACGCATCCGGTGCTTCCAGGTTCATGGTGTGACCGCAGTTCGGGATGATCGCCAATGCCGCCGAGGGAATCGTCTCCTTGAGCATGATGCCGGGCGCGAGGCATGGCCAGTCTTCATCACCGTTGACGATCACGGTAGGCACGGTGAGTTTTTGCAGCGAATCCTTCAGCGCATAGAGCGAAGGCCTTTCGCGCTGCACGCCCAGCTGGGTATTGGCTGAACCGAGCGCCGAATGCTGCAGCAGTTGCGCCTTGAATTCGGCGAAGCCGCGCGGGTCGGCGCGCAGGAAGGGCAGGCGCGTGGGGCCGTGCGCGTATTTCTCGCCGAACACCCGCATGCCTTGCTCCAGCAGGATGGCGCCGCAGGTGGCGGCTTCCTCGCGAAAGCGGTCGCGCTGCGCGACTTCCGCACCATAGCCGCAGCCGGCCACGCACAGCGAGAGCGCGCGGTCCGGGTAGTGCAGGCCGAAATGCAGGGTGGCAAAGCCGCCCATCGAGAGGCCGACGATATGCGCCAGCTTGATGCCCGCATGGTCCATTACCGCCAGGATGTCCTGCGCCGCCCGCAGTTGCGAGTAAGACGACACATCAGGCGGTACGGCCGAAGGCGGGTAGCCGCGCGCATTGAAGGCGATGGTGCGGTAGCGCCGCGAGAAGTAGCGTACCTGCACCTCCCAGCTACGCATGTCGCCGGCGAATTCGTGCACGAAAACGATCGGCGTACCGCATCCGGTGGATTCGTAGAAGAGGTCAATGCCATCATCTGTACGTGCTACGGTCATCTGCTTTCCTCGTTGTCGTTGCTGATCCGGAGCCGTGTTGGGCGCCTGCACGCATCATAGCCTGGCCCATAGCCTGGCCCATAGCCCGGCCCATAGCCTGGCCCATAGCCTGGCCCATAGCCCGGCCCATAGCCCGGCCCATAGCCCGGCTGCGTATCGGGCTTATCCAATATAGTCGCGCAGTTGAAGTCCAGGCGCGTCGCATTCTTCAGGGAGCCGGAAACATGAACCAGACCATCGCAGATCTCATCGAACAACGATTCGGCCTGCCCACCCAGGCAGGGCGCGACATGCCGGCCGAGGGCACGGTGGCCGGCATGCTCGCGCGCCGTTCGATGCGCCGTTTCAAGCCCGAGCCGGTGCCGGCGGACTTGATGGAAATCGCGCTTGCCGCCGCGCTCTCGGCGCCCGCCAAGTCCGATCTGCAGCAGGCCAGCATCATCCTCGTGCGCGATCCGGCCCAGCGTGCCGCGCTCAATGCCCTGGTGCCGTCGATGCCGTGGATCGCCAACGCGCCGGAATTCCTGGTGTTTTGCGGCGACAACCGGCGCATGCGGCGCATCGCCGAACTGCGCGGCAAGCCGTTTCCGAACGACACGCTCGACATGTTCATGAATTCGGCGGTGGATGCGGGCATGGTGATGCAGGCCTTCATCACCGCTGCCGAATCCTTAGACCTGTGCTGCTGTCCGATCAGCCTGATCAGGAACGAGGTCGAACGTGCCGGCGAACTGCTCACCTTGCCGCAGGGCGTGTTTCCGGTGGCGGGTATGTGCGTGGGCCTGCCGCCGGACAAGAGCCGCGTGTCGATGCGCCTGCCGCCTTCTGTCACCGTGCATGTCGACCGCTATGACGCCGGCGATTTCGACGCCGAACTGGCGGCCTACGATCAGCGCCGCGCCGCGCGTGAACCGACCTCGCCCGACAAGCAACGAGCGGTGGAGCGCTTCGGCTGTGTCGAGCCCTATACATGGTCCGAAGACAAGGCGCGCCAGTACGCGGTGCCGGAGCGTCACAGCTTTGGGCCGTATGTGCGGCGCCAGGGATTCGGGTTGAAATGAGTCTTGCGACGAATCGAGGCCGGGGCGGACACCGGGGCGCAACCCGGCGCCGACCCCGGCGTTTCCTTTATAGTTAGACATTGAGAACGGCATAGCGGATTGATCTCCATGAGCGCTACGCAGGGCGAATCGGGCGAAAGCGGTAACGGCGCCGGCCTGGGCGGCGCCGGGTCCTCACCCGGAGACGGCCCCCTGGCCGGCGTGAAGATTCTCGATCTCAGCCGCGTGCTGGCCGGCCCTTTCTGCTCGATGGTCTTGGCCGACCTCGGTGCAGAAGTGATCAAGGTGGAGGAGCTTGGTCGCGGTGACCAGACCCGCACCATTCCGCCTTTCGTCAACGGCGAGAGCCACTACTTCCTCTCGATCAACCGTAACAAGCAGAGTATCAGCATCGATCTGAAGAAGCCGGCCGGGCGCGACCTCGTCCTGAAACTGGCCGCGCACGCCGACGTGGTGCTGGAAAACTTCCGCCCCGGCGTGATGGACCGTCTGGGCCTCGGTTACGCGGCGCTCGAAGCGGCCAACCCGCGCTTGGTGATTTGCTCGATCAGCGGCTTCGGCCAGACCGGGACGATGCGCGAGACCGCCTCCTTCGATCTGGTGACGCAGGCCATGAGCGGGGTGATGAGCATCAACGGCGAGGCCGACGGCCCGCCCACCAAGATGGGCATTCCGATGGGCGATGTCGGCGGCGGCATGTGGGCCGCCATCGGCATTCTTTCCGGGCTGCAAAAGCGCAACGCCACCGGGCGCGGCTCGCGCATCGACCTGAGCCTGCTTGAAGGTTTGATGGGTCTGTTGGGCTACCTGTCGGAGATCTACCTGGTCACCGGCAAAAGCCCGGAGCGGGTCGGCAGTGCCCACCATAGTGTGGTGCCCTATGGTCGCTACCCGGTCCTGGATGGCGACATCGTCATCGCCCTGCATGTCGGCAATTTCTGGCGCAAGTTCTGTTCCGCCATCGGGCGTGAAGACATGGTCGAAGACGCGCGCTTCCGCACCACCGCCGACCGCCAGGCCAACCGGGTCGAACTGGAGTCGCAGGTGTGCGCGATCCTGGCCACGCGCACCGCGAAAGACTGGTCGGAGGTGTTCACGCGCATGGACATTCCGCATGGCCAGGTGTGCAGCATCGGCGAGGCCATCGAGCAGGACGTGATCCGCGAGCGCGAAATGGTGCGCACGGTCGATCATGCGCGTGCCGGTCCGGTGAAGTTGCTCGGCTCGCCCCTGCGCTTCGACGGATTCGCTGCGCGCGACTACAAGGCGTCGCCGCTGCTGGGCGAGCACACGCGCACGGTGCTGGCCGATCTGGGCCTGGGCGAAGCCGAGATCGACCGGCTGGTGGCCGAAGAAGTGGTGGGCTTGCCTGAACGGCCAGGCGCCAAGAGAGCGTTGTGAGGGATGTCAAGAATCGCAGGAAACCTGCGGCGGGGGAGAGATGAATCAGACAGTTGAAGCAAAAGGGCCGGTCCACACCGGCCGCGCCACTGACGCCGAGTTGACGCGCCTGCGCTCGCTCATCGGCAAGCGGGTCGAGATCAAGGAGCCGCCCTACCTCACCGAAGTGACGCGCGACGCTGTGCGTCACTGGGCCTGGGCCCTGGGCGACCGCAACCGCCTCTATCTCGACGAAGCCTATGCCAAGGCTTCGCCGCACAAGGGCATCATCGCGCCGCCCTCGATCCTGTATGCGTTCAGCCGCATGTCGATCGGCTATCGCGGCGGCCTGCCGGGCGTGCATTCGATGTTCGGTGGTTCGCACTGGCGCTGGAAGGAGCATGGCAAGCTGGGCGACGCGATCACGCCCGAGGTCACCTTCAAGGACCTGATCGAGTTGCCAAGCCGCTTCGCCGGGCGCATGTTCAAGCAGATATCGAGCATCGATTTCAAGACCGCCGATGGCCGCTCGCTGGCGCAGTCCGAATCCTGGGGCATGCGCATGGAGCGCACCAAGGCCAAGGAGAAGGGCAAGTACAACGCGCTGGAGATCAAGCCCTATACCGACGCCGAGATCCAGGAGATCGCCGATCGCCTGGCCGCCGAGACGCCGCGTGGCGCCGCTCCGCTGTATTTCGAGGATGTGACGGTGGGCGCCAGCGTTCCCGAGATCGTGCGCGGCCCCTATACCGCCACTGTAGCGGTGGCCTTCGAGCAGGCCTGGGGCGGCCTGTTCGTCTGGGCGCACGGCTACTGGTACGACTACATCAGGCGCCATCCGGCGGCGGCGGTGAAGAACAGCTACAACATTCCGGAGCCGCCCGAGGCGGTTCACTGGGACACCGCCCTGGCGCGCAGCGTCGGCGTGCCCGAGGCCTACGACTACGGCCCCGAGCGGATCTCGTGGCTGTCGATCATGCTCACCAACTGGATCGGCGATCATGGTTTTCTCGAGGAGTTGTATTGCGAGATTCGCCGCTTCAATCTGGTGGGTGACACCACCTATTGCCGCGGCCGCGTCATCGAGAAGGAGGCGCTTGCCGACGGCCGGGGCCGGGTGAAGATTTCGATCGAGGCGGTTGACCAGCGCGACCAGATCACCGCCAAGGGCTGGGCCGCCGTGCTGTTGCCCAGACGGGAACCCTGAGCGCACGGTTTTTCCCGAGTTCAAAGGTGGGGAACATGCAAGGAATGCGCGCAAGAACGGCGGCACTGCTGGTGGCGCTGGGCATGTTCATCGACGTGGCGGCCATCACCTACATCGCCGTGCCGGTGCTCGACCATGCGCTGCGCCAGCACGGGTTCGACCGGATTCAATTCGCGATGATGTTCGTCATCAACATGGAAATGGGCCTGATCACCCCGCCGTTCGGGCTCAACACCTTCATCGTCGCCGCTGCGGCCAAGCTGCCGATCGGCGAGGTGGTGCGCGGCGCCGCGCCGTTTGTGGCCGCGATGATCGCCGTGATCGTGATCGTCGGGATCTTCCCCGGCTTGAGCCACTAGGTCCGCAGGCGCGCATGCAAGCCACAGGATTGGCCCGCCTCTTGCGGCCGGGAGACACGGTGCTGGTGGGCACCGGCACGGGCGAGCCACAGGCCCTGATCGAGGAATTGATCGCGGCCGTGGAGGCGCTCCGCCCACAACCCGCGATCCGCGTCATCCAGGTCATGACGGGCGGTTCCGAACGGCTGGCCGAGGTGTGCGGCGGCGCGCTTGACCTATGGACCCCGGTGCCCGGGCCGAAAACCCGCAAGGCCATCGCCGAAGGCCGCGCCAGGCTGCTGGGCGATTCGATGTCGGAGTTGCTGCACGGCATCCTGGATGGTTCACTGCGCATCGACGGCATCCTGCTGCAAGGGCGCGCGCTCGACGATGCGCGCGCCACGCCGGGGCTGATCGCCGACATCATGGTGCCGGGCTGGGAGCGCGC
>JAYVST010000273.1:0-4583 GCA_043775255.1 Burkholderiales bacterium | reverse complement strand
CCGCTGGATGGCGTGCGGGTGCTGGACCTCTCGCGCCTGGTCGCGGGCAATATCGTATCCCACGTGCTCGCCGACTTCGGGGCCGACGTGGTCAAGGTCGAGGCGCCGGGGCGCGGTGACGACCTGCGGGCATGGAAGGTCAACGGCGTTTCGAGCTACTGGAAGGTCTACGCCCGCAACAAGAAGAGCATCACGCTGGATTTCCGCCAGGCCCGCGGCCGCGAACTCCTGCTCACGCTGGTGCGCGGCGCCCGCATCCTGATCGAGAATTTCATCCCAGGCAAGCTGGAAACGATGGGGTTGGGCCCCGATGACCTGTTCAAGGCCAATCCGGGCCTGGTGATCGTGCGCGTGTCGGGCTGGGGCCAGACCGGCCCGTTTGCCAACAAACCCGGATTCGGCACACTGGTCGAGGCCATGAGCGGGTTTGCCGCCATGAACGGCTTTGCCGACCGGCCGCCGGTGCTGCCGCCCCTGGCACTGGCCGACATGGTGTGCGGCATCTACGGCGCATCGGCCGCGATGATCGCGCTGCGCGAGGTCGAGGTCAATGGCGGCGCGGGTCAGATCATCGACCTATCGCTGTTCGATTCGATCCATTCCATCCTCGGTCCCGAGGCGGCCAATCGCCAGCTCAACGGCGTGCCGACCCCGCGCAACGGCAGCCGCGCCTCCAATACCGCGCCACGCAACGTCTACGCGTGCAGCGACGGCAAGTTTGTCGCGCTGTCGGCGGCGATGCAGTCGATGGCCGAACGCCTGTTCCACACGATGAGCCGCCCCGACCTGATCGATGATCCGCGCTTTCGCACCAACACCGACCGCGTGCGCAACAACGACGCTATCGACGCAATCGTGGCCGACTTTATGCGTCAACGCACCCAGGCCGAGAACCTGGCGCTATTCGATGCCGCCGGCGTGACCGTAGGCCCGGTATGCGACGCGGACGACCTCGAGAAACATCCGTTCGTCGCGGGCCGCGAAGTGCTGTTGCATCTTCCCGACGCGGACATGGGCACCCTGCCGATGCACAACATCGTGCCGCGCCTGTCGGGCACGCCCGGCGCGATGCGCATGCCGGCGCCGCGCCTGGGCGAGCACAATGCGGAAGTCTTCGGCGCTATCGGCGTCGGCGCGGACGCGCTCGATGCCTTGCGCGCGCAGGGGATCGTGTAGCTGCGTCGCCGACGGCGTGATCGTCGATCTGGAAGACGCAGTGGCCACTGCCGAATAGCCGGCCGAAGGATTGGAACTCCAATGCCGCTTTTCAGGTGTTGCGCCCGTTCCCGTCCATATATAAATCGTTAATTTCTTGCCAAATTTTCCACACTGCCACTGACTGCCCCGCCTCTGCATGCCCGTTGTCTGTGCCTGTGGCCGCCTGGGCGGCGGAAGTTTGCCGCTCGGGTGGCCACAGGCGCGAGTCGCTCCCGACGAGCGAGTCTTGTCGTTTTATTTTGCTGCCACGCAGTGCGCCAAAGCGATGGATGAAGACCACGGCGCCGAGGCGGGACGCTGCACGGGCGCCGGGACCGTGTTGGCGCAGCACCCGCTCGATGGCGGTGCGGAAGATGTGCAGCGCGACAGTATCCCCTTTGGGGGTCGTCTGAGCGTTGGGCAGCGGGCGGATGCCCCTCACCCCGGCCCTCTCCCCGCAAGCGGGGAGAGGGTGTGTTGGGGCCGAGCGTGAGCCATATCAGGCGGCTCGCGCCGGCGGCGCGTTCGCGGCATCTTGGCTATCAGTCCATGCGCATGCAGGCGCCTGCAGCAGCGGTCCACCTTCGCACCAGCCTTCGACGGGATCGTCAGCACACGAGCGCAGCCAGCGCGTCTTCATCAGCTGTGAGCGGATGTCGCGGTTGGTGAATCCGCGCAGGCAGTTCAGGACATTGACAAAAATAACATATTTGTTAGTATTCGACGGTGGACTATGAAATCAAGTACTACAGCAAAGCCGTGCAGGAGCAGATCTTTGAACTGCCCGATACACTCGCCGCCCGATACATCGTGTTGACTCGTCGCATTCAGGCGATTGGCCCGAATTTGGGCGAACCGCACACCAAGGCAATGGGAGACGGACTGTTTGAACTGCGCCTCAAAGGGGCCGAGGGCATTGCCTGTGTGTTTTATTGCACGCTGATTGGCAAGCGCATCGTGATGCTGCACAGCTTTGTCAAGAAGACGGACCGCACACCCAAGCGGGAATTGCAAATGGCGTACAGCCGATTGAAGGAGATCAAGCGTGAAAACACATAACCAACTCGTCAAAGCACTTATGAAGCGCCCGGGCGTCAAAGCCGAGGTCGATCGCATTGAGCGCGAGGAAGCCGTCTTGCTGGACACCCTGCTCAAGGCCCGGCATGAGGCTGGGCTCACGCAGGCCGACGTAGCCGAGCGCATGGGCACACTGGCACCGGCAGTTGCGCGGCTGGAGCGCTCGCTGGCCACCGGGAAGCACTCGCCATCGATTGCTACCGTGCGCAAATATGTCAAGGCTTGCGGCAAGAAACTCGTCTTGCAGGTTGCTTGATCACGGGCACCTCGGCGCCCTATTGAGCTTTTCAAAATTGATGACACTACCAGCGCGTATAGGGGTTGGTTGCGTGGGCGTCTGTCGGGTTGGTTGCGTGGGCGTTTGTCGGGTTGGTTGCGTGGGCGTCTGTCGGGTTGGTTGGGTGGGCGTCTGTCGGGTTGGTTGGGTGGGCGTTTGCAGGGTTGTTTGCATGGGCGTTTGAGTTAGGCTCCCACCTATGATTTACGCCGACTGCGGCGACGCATCATTTCCCGGCAATCAAGCGCACCAAACTTGCGCAGAAACACATTGTTTACCCTCGGCTTTGGTGCATACTTCTGGCCGCATGATCGCGCGCTGCTCGCACGCCTCACCGGCAGCGGCAGCCGCACCCCTGGCCCTGCGTGTCTGGCACAAAGCCTGCGTTGCACACACTCGTACTTCCCTCATCCATAGGATCTGTTCAATATGCGACTCAAACTCTCTTCCTTCGCTGCCCTTGGACTCGCTACCGCTGTCGCCGCCGCGCTCGTCGCGCCGACCGCGCTTGCGCAGGGCACGTTGCGCATTGGCATGACCGCTGCCGACATCCCCGCCACCACCAGCCAGCCGGACTCCGGCTTCGAGGGCAACCGCTTCACCGGCTGGACCATGTTCGACGCGCTGACGATGTGGGACTTGTCTTCGGCCGAAAAACCGTCGGTGGTGATCCCCGGTCTCGCTGAAAGTTGGGCGGTGGACGCGAAGGACAAGACCAAGTGGATATTCAAGATTCGCAAAGGTGCGAAATTCCATGACGGCACCGACGTGAACGCCGACGCCATCGTGTTCAATTTTGAAAAAGTGCTGAAAAAAGACGCGCCGCATTACGATGCGCGCTTAGTCGGCCAGACGATTCCGCGCATGCCGACTTTGGCGGGTGCGAAGAAGATCGACGACACCACCGTCGAGGTGTCGTCCAGCGAACCCGATTCGTTTTTGCCGATCAACCTGACCAACCTCTTCATGGCCAGCCCGACGGCCTGGGCCAAGGCGAAGAGCTGGGCCGAGTTCGCCAAAGCGCCGGTTGGCTCCGGCCCATGGAAATTTGTGCGCTTAGTGCCGCGTGAGCGGCTCGAAATGGAGCGCAACAGTGCCTACTGGAACAAGGCGCGTGTGCCGAAGGCCGAGAAGCTGGTGTTAATCCCGATGCCCGAAGGCAACACGCGCGTCAACGCGCTGCTCTCTGGTCAAGTCGATTGGATCGAAGCGCCGCCGTCGGACTCGATTGCGCAGTTGAAATCGCGCGGCTATCAGATCACCAGCAATCCGTATCCGCACACCTGGCCATGGCAGTTCTCGTTCGTTGAGGGCCATCCCACCGCAAACCTCAAAGTGCGTCAGGCGCTCAACTTGGCAATCGACCGCGACGGCATCCGTCAACTGCTCGGCTTCAACGCGTTACCGGCCAAAGGCGTGGTGGCGCCGGGGCACCCGTGGTACGGCAACCCGAAGTTCGACATCAAGTACGACCCTGAGCAAGCGAAGAAGCTGTTGGCCGAAGCCGGCTATGGTCCGGGCAAGCCGCTCAAGGTGAAGGTGCAGATCTCCGCTTCCGGCTCGGGCCAGATGCAGCCCTTGGCGATGAACGAGTTCATGCAGCAGAACCTGAAAGCCGTCGGCGTTGAAGTCGAGTACGACGTGCTGGTTTGGGAGACCCTATTCAACAACTGGCGGGTCGGCTCGAAAGATCCGAAGTCGAATGGTGCACACGCGATCAACGTCTCGTTCGCGACGCAAGACCCGTTCTTCGCGTTCGCACGCTTCTACGACAGCCGCATGGTGGCGCCGCGTTCGGTCAACTGGGGCTGGGTGCAGGACCCGGAGTTTGACAAGCTGGTCGCGGGCGCGCGCGGCGAGTTCGATGCCAAAAAGCGTGACGCGGCGATTGCGAAATTGCACGAGCGCGTGGTCGATCAGGCTGCGATGCTGTTCGTCGTGCACGACACCGGGCCACGTGCCTTGTCGCCGAAAGTGAAAGGCTTTGTGCAGTCGAAGAACTGGTTTCAGGACCTGAGCCCGGCATACATCC
>JAYVST010000272.1:0-2939 GCA_043775255.1 Burkholderiales bacterium | reverse complement strand
CCGAAATTGCAAGCGACCTGGAAGTGCCGCATCCGATGCGGCGCCTGTTGCAAGGTGATGTCGGCAGTGGCAAGACCATCGTCGCCGCGCTTGCCGCCTGCCGCGCCATCGATTGCGGCTACCAGGCGGCTTTCATGGCGCCCACCGAGATTCTCGCAGAGCAGCATTTCCGCAAGCTCGATTTCTGGTTCAGGCCGTTAGGCGTGAACATCGCGTGGTTGTCCGGCAGTCTGAAGAAGAAGCAAAAGTATGCCGGGCTTGCCGCCGCAGCCGACGGTAGTGCGGCGCTGACCGTGGGCACCCACGCCTTGTTCCAGGACAAGGTGGTGTTCCAGCGCCTTGGCCTGGCCATTGTCGACGAGCAGCATCGCTTTGGCGTCGAGCAGCGTTTGTCTCTCTCGCGCAAAGGGGTCCGGCGCGAAGAAGGTGTGGCGCAGCCGCACCAATTGATGATGAGCGCGACACCGATCCCGCGCACGCTGGCCATGACCTTCTATGCCGACCTCGACATTTCGGTGATCGACGAGCTGCCGCCGGGACGCACGCCCGTGGTCACCAAGCTGGTGGCCGAAGGGCGGCGCGAAGAGGTGGTCGAGCGCATTCGCGATGCCTGTCGTGCCGGCCGTCAGGTGTACTGGGTGTGCCCGCTGATCGAGGAGTCCGAAACCCTCGAACTCAAGACCGCAGTGGAAACCCACGCTAACCTCACTGCGCAATTGGCCGATCTCAAAGTCGGGCTGGTGCATGGGCGCATGAAATCCGACGAAAAGGCCGCCATGATGGCCGACTTCGTCGCCGGGGCCACGCAGGTGCTGGTGGCTACTACCGTCATTGAGGTGGGCGTCGATGTGCCCAACGCCTCGCTGATGGTGGTCGAACATGCGGAGCGTTTCGGTCTTTCGCAGCTGCATCAGTTGCGCGGCCGGGTCGGGCGCGGTGCGCACGAGAGCGTATGCATCCTGCTCTACCAGGGACCGCTGTCGCAGGGGGCACGCGAGCGCCTCAAAGTGATGTTCGAAACCACCGACGGGTTCGAGATCGCGCGCTCGGACCTGCGCCTGCGCGGGCCGGGCGAATTTCTCGGCCGGCAGCAAAGCGGAGTGCCGCTGTTGCGCTTTGCAAACCTCGAAGAGGATCTCGACCTGATTGAAGCCGCACGCGATTGCGCCGAGCAGATGCTGGCCAACGGCGATGCGCGGGTGGACGCGCATCTGCAGCGCTGGCTCGGCGGCCGCGAGGCCTATCTTGGCGTGTAGGCCGCAGGCGCCCGGCCAGGGCAATCGGGCCGATTGAAATAATCAACTGGACGCCTCCCCATCGGCTTAGCTATCCTTTGTCGATCGACGCAAACAAACGCCAGTACCTTCACAGGAGCACATCATGAGCAAGAAAGTCAAACCCGCGAAAGCCGCCGCCTATGTTCCGGACCTTGGGATTCCGGCGGCCGAGCGCAAGAAAATCGTTGCAGGCCTCTCGCGTCTGCTTGCCGACACCTACACGCTCTACCTTACCACCCACAATTTCCACTGGAACGTGACCGGGCCGATGTTCAACACCTTGCATCTGATGTTCATGGACCAGTACACCGAGGCGTGGAATGCGGTGGATCTGATCGCCGAGCGCATCCGCTCCCTCGGCTTCCCGGCACCCGGCAGCTACGCCGAGTTCGCCAAACTGACCACGATCCCTGAAGTCAAGGGCGTGCCGGCCGCGCAGGACATGATCCGCATCCTCGCCGCCGGCCAGGAATCGGTGGTGCGCACCGCGCGCGGCCTGTTTCCCATCGTCGACAAGTCGGGCGACGAGCCTTCTGCCGATCTCCTGACCCAGCGCATGCAGATTCACGAAAAAAATGCGTGGATGTTGCGCAGCCTCCTCGAGTAACGGGAAAAAACTCCGCGAACAAGCACGTGCGCCGCTTCCGGCTGCGGGCTTTTTCTTCTATCCTTGCGTCTCATGAACTGGAACGCCCTCGCCGATCGCCTGACCTTGTACGAAAGGCTGATGCGGCTGGACAAGCCGATCGGCACGCTGCTGCTCCTGTGGCCCACCTTTTGGGGTCTTTGGATCGCTACCGACGGCAAGCCCTCATGGTGGCTGGTGTGGATCTTCGCGTTCGGCACGCTCCTGATGCGTTCGGCCGGATGCGTGATGAACGACTATGCCGACATCGACTTCGACCGTCGTGTCAAGCGCACTGCCGACCGGCCGCTCACCGCCGGAAAAGTAAGCCGCAGCGAAGCGCTGGTGCTGGCCGCAGTGCTGGCGCTGTGTTCGTTCATGCTGATCATCAAGTTTTCGTACTTCGTGTGGGGGCTGTCGGTGGTGGCGCTGTTCCTGGCGATCAGCTATCCCTTCACCAAGCGCTTCCTGGCGTTGCCACAGGCCTACCTTGGCGTGGCCTTCGGGTTTGGCATTCCCATGAGTTTTGCCGCCGTGCTCGACCGCGTGCCGCCGGTGGGTTGGCTGCTGCTGCTTGCCAACATTTTCTGGGCCATCGCCTACGATACCGAATACGCCATGGTCGACCGCGACGACGATGTGAAGATCGGTATTCGCACATCGGCAATCACCTTCGGCAGTTTCGACGTCACCGCCGTGATGCTTTGCTACACGGTCTTCATCGCCATCCTCGTCTGGATCGGTTTGCTCAAGCAGATGGGACTGTTGTTCTTCGCCGGATTGGCCGTGGCGGCCTGCATGGCCATATACCACTACCGCCTGATCCGCCAGCGGACGCGTGAGGGCTGCTTCAAGGCCTTCATGCACAACAACTGGCTGGGTGCGGCGATCTTCGTGGGAATGGCGGCGGACTTCGTCGAACGGTTGCGGGCGTGGCCAGGTGCATGATAGGCGCGCAGCGTCGGTTTGCGATCGGAGCAAGACATAGCGGAGAATTTTTGCCAGGGTACGTTATCGGGCAAGCGCGCGCGGCTGCC
>JAYVST010000271.1:0-26383 GCA_043775255.1 Burkholderiales bacterium | reverse complement strand
GCGGGCGTTGGTCTTGTGCACCCATGGCGATCTCCTAGCGGCGGGGTTTGTCGTTGACAATCTTCAGAGCCTGGATGATCCGATCCTGGGTCTTGATCGTCTTCTCGAGGGCTTTGACCCGGGCTTCGATGCCGTCGATGCCGAGCCTCACCGCCTTGTCGCGCGCGGCTGCGTTCGTGGCTACCGCCCGGCCCGCCAGCGGCGCCAGGGCGGAACCGTCCATCAGTCGGGCAGCGACTGCGGACCAGTCGGGCATCGCGGTCGGTGCACCTGCCTGCAATGCCTGGAACTGGCCGAACAGATGCTTGACGATATCGTCCGCGCCCATCGCTGCCATCAGCGGATCGCTGTTGGTGCTCTGCGCGACCGTTGTCCTGACTCCCATGGCCTGAGTCTTGGCGCCGTTGGCTGCCGCGCCGATGACAAGCACCGCCAGTTGCATCATCGCCGCGCCGCGTCCTTCCGAGCAGCAAAGCGCGAGCAGGGCGTTGCGGGCCTTTTGCCATGGCAGCCAGGAAAACCAGTAACCGATCGTGGACCAGTTGACCAGCAGCTTGCGCTCACGCCAGTTGCACACTTCCACGACCTCGCAGCGTCCTCCGCGCACTGTGACCACGCCCAAAGGGACGCAATTCTGCGCGGGCGCCGGCGGGCAAGCGGGCAACAGGGCGGAGCAGGCACATTCGCCGACGATCTCGAAGAGCAGCCTGGTGACCTTTGCAACCCGGTCCTTAACGTCCACCTCGCCGTCGGTCTTGAAATCCGCGGCACTCCGGTACAGGGCCAAGGCGTCGGCCAGGAGGCCACAGTGATGCAGCGGCAACTCGGCTGCAAGTTCATACACGGCCCTCGCATACGCGACATAGGCTCCCAGGTCGTTGCCTGCCGACTTGGCGTCGTCGGCAAGTTCGAGCGCCGGGGCCAGGCAACACAAAAGCCGTTCTACCAGGGGTCCGAAGCGTGCGCGGTTCGCGTACATCCACGCCAGGCTCAGCGAGGAGACGGCCTTGTCGTTGCCGGCTCCCACAGGCAAGCGTGGCGGCTTGGGCACAGGATAGGCAATGAAGTGGTAGCCCTCGCAAATTTGCGTTGGTTCACATTGCGGTCTGTAAGGCGGCGCGGTCGCGCCGGTGCGCCGGGGCGCGGCCTTCCGGGACGCGCAGTTGCCGCAACCGCAACCGGCTGCGCCGGAACACGTTCCTCCGCAGTCGCTGCCCTGCGTTTTGCTCACCGGCACCGGCGTGATGCCCCGCGACGGTTTTTCGTCGTAACAGATGGCCAGTACCCATTGGCTGGCTTCCTGCGCGCAACCGGCCGGCTCTTCCGGCTGTGGCGGATCGCATACGGGCGTGCGCGGCGCGGCGCAATCCTGGATCAATGCGCACACGTCGACGCTGTGGTCGCGGGCGACGACGATGTCGTCACCACAGGGCGAGAGCGCGTAGCCTGGCCTGACCACCACGTTGCCCGTATCGCACGGGTTACAGATGATCTCCAGGCCGCACGCCACGCCCCAGCCCTGCAAGTGGCGGTTGTGAAGGCGGTGCTTGTCGACGACGTATTGTTCGAGTCGATTGAGATCTTCATCGGTCAGCAGTTGGCCGGGGAAGAAGCGCGGGCGGCAGAGGGACTGAAGACCGCCGCAGGCGGGACAAAGCGGTCGGTCGTTGGTCGCGGTTGTATTGCATCGACCGACTGGCATACTCGGTCGCAGGATGTCGGCCGACTCGCGTGCTTTAAATGATTCTAACGTCATGTGTTTCTCCGGTCATGGCCATACTTCCGGGGTTCACGCCAATTTGAACAGTCGGCGTTCAGTGCGTCCGGCACCGAAAGATGTCTTGCTAGCGCCAAACCCACCAGCAAAGCGGGAAATGAGTGGTCGGATACGCGCAGCGGTCGGCGCACGGTATTTGCCGGTTCGATTGAAAGTCGATAGGGTGCGGTCATGTTGTCGTTATGGCGTTGCGAAACATTTCCATCAAAGCGCCGCACACGGCATTGCGCGACGCGAGGTCGTCCAGACTCTTGTAGTTGCCGTTCTCGATCCGTTCCTTGATCAGTCTTTTTGCCAGCACGCGGGATATCCCCGGTATCGCCGTCAGGCTCGCCGGATCGTTCACGGTGTTGATACTTGTCAATTGCTGCGCTTGACCTAGTGGCCTTTCATTGTCAAGTAGGAGCCATAACCAACTTTCGAAGACGCCACCTTGAACGCCGGTAGCGGATTGGAACGGTCGGTCTCCAGTAGGAAGGTCGGCGCGCGCAAATTCGACATCCGCAGCTCGCCCGTCTTCTGCTATCACGAAGTCCCCAAATATTCGGATTCGAAGTTGCCGTACGTTGCCTAAGAGTTGAGTTGCCGGCTTAGAGAAGACGAACGCCCATATTCTTGAGAACGAACTCGTTATTTCCGTTGCATTGGGACCATTCAATTCAATTGGGACTACGATGCCTGTAAGAGGGCAAAGACAGGCCTTGCCGATGGCCGTGTTCTGAATCACGTCATTGCGACGCTTTCGGTCAGTGATCGGTTTGATCGTGGGAACCGCTTCATCAGATGACACCAGCACCTCAAAAGATCGAGGCGTCAGGAATTGCGTACCATGATCCGCAAGGAATACAGGCTCCGTAAAACCGACCCAGAGACCTTTGGATTGCATGTTGGAATCGAGTAACTTGATATCGACAAGCGATTGCCTGTTTTGGTTGTGAGTCCAGCTCAAGTTCCGAATCTGAACCAGCCCAAGTTCGAGGCCCTTGCCATCCTGCCCATCGACGCCATCCTTGCCGTCGGTTCCGTTTTTCCCGTCGATGCCGTTCGTCCCATTCAGTCCGTCATTGCCGTCAACGCCGTTCTTGCCGTCAAGACCGTCTTTCCCGTCGGTTCCGGTTTTTCCGTCGATGCCGTTCGTCCCATTCAGTCCGTCACTGCCGTCAACGCCGTTCTTGCCGTCAAGACCGTCTTTCCCGTCGGTTCCGGTTTTTCCATCGCGGCCATCACGCCCAGCTGGCCCCGCGATACCACCGCGTAGTCGCAGGCATTCAAGCCAGGATTGCAACGTTTCGGTGCTTGCGACGACGCGACGACCCAACTGGTTGTCGATGCGGGCCCCCCGTCTTTCGCTATCTGCTTCCGAGCGGGGATCGTGCATCACCACACCGGGTTGGTACCCCGTGATCGTTGCCAATATTGTGCAGTCCGGTGCATCGCATGCGGGGCAGCCTTCGATCTGGTTCCATACCAGATCGGCGCAGTTGCCTTCGGCTAGGTCTTTTGTCGAAACCGCCCCTGATTGCCCTCCTTCGCTCACGACCAAGAGACCTGCGGGTGCGGTGCCCGCCTTGCGTGGAGCGGCGACAGGCGTGGAGTTTCCGGACGCGGTGTCAAGATCGACAGATTGCACATACCCGGAGCCGCCTTCCCATTCGAGGACCTGCAATCGGTCACCGACGGTCGCGATGGCCGAAACCGGGTGGCTCAATCGAATCGGCCCGAGAGTCGCCGGATTGGCATCGTCAAAGACGTAAATGGTCTTGTCGAATTCTTTCGCGACCCAGACCCGGCTATCGCTGAGCGCCATCGACATTCGATTCGTCGCGGTCGGCCCCGGTATGTTGGCGATCGGCACGCTCGCCGGCGACTGGGCCGCCAGGTCAATGCGGGACAGGCCCTGGCCGTCGGCCACGTAAGCAAGGGCACCGTCGCCTCGCACCGTGAACCCGAGTACGCCCTGCGTGGCGAGCGCATGCGGTCCGCTCGGCAAATCATCAATTGCGTGTGCCGCGTCGGCTTTCCACGCGAATAGCTTGTTCGAGGCACCGTCCAGAACCAGCAGAGCTCGACTGGCTTCGCTGCTGACTGCCGCGAACAGCGGTGTCCCCGCACCGGTACCCGGGATGAGACGCGGACCTGGACCATTGGCTGGCAGGACTTCGCTTCCGTCGCCAAGGGAATAGATGCGGATCGCGCATTCGGCTTGGGT
Organism: Burkholderiales bacterium; assembly: GCA_043775255.1. Classification (GTDB taxonomy): domain Bacteria; phylum Pseudomonadota; class Gammaproteobacteria; order Burkholderiales; family JAEUOS01; genus JAEUOS01. The sequence goes on along the minus strand of JAYVST010000271.1, from coordinate 22,397 downwards.
GTCGGGTGCGACAATGACGAACGCGTGGGTCGGGCTGGATGTCAAGGCCTTTGCTGGCGCCGGCAACCGCACCACCGCAAGCATGGATCGGCGCGCTGGATCCAGAATCAACAGGCGATTCGCATCCGCAGGATCGATCACCGCGACCTTGCCGTCCGCCCCGGCCCGCATGAAGCCGGTGACGGCGTGCTGGTCGGTGGTCACGAACACGCCGGCGGCCTTGCCGGGCAGGGTGTTGGCGGGTGGCAGCGGCGGATCGACCAGAACGTCGAACTCGAAGCTTTCGAGAATGCGGTTGGGAGCGCTTTGCGTGTCGTCGCAGCCGCACTCGTCATAGAGCACCGGCACTTCCTCGGTGGGGCATTCGCGCCAGCGCACGCATATCTGCAGGGTGTGTAGAAGGTCGTCGCCGGCCAGCTTTTGCACAGCCGGATGCATCGCAACGTCGATGATCTCCTCCTGCGCCACCAGGATTTCATGGCCGCAGCAGTCGAGCGCCGAGCCGGGCTCGACCACCACGTAGCGTTTCTGGCAGTCCGGCGAGGGGTGGTGGTGCACCTTCAGGCCGCACACCACGCCGACGCCGTGCAGGCGGATGTTGTGGTGGCGCATCTTCTCGGCGTGGTATTCGCTCTCGGTGCGGAACTCGGCCGTGCCCATCATCTTGCCGGTGAAGAAATGGTTGCGCACAAATGGGTCGAAGCCGCATTGCGGGCAGGTCGCGGCGCCGTCGGCGCCCTGGTGCGAGTGGTCGTTGCAGCAACCCATGACGTTGGTCTCCTTCAGTCTTTCGGTCAATCCAGCACGTTGTCGGGGCCGACCCGGCTTGCACCGATGCGCGGGGCGCGGGCTTGGCGTGGTTTACCCGTGAGCACGGTGCCCTGGCCAAGCGGCCGGGCGCCGCTGCCCGACGCGGCCAGCGGCACGCCGGAGGGCGTGCGCGCCACCACCGCGTCCAGGCCGATGGTCGCTTGCTGGCCGACGCGAAAGCGCGGCTCCACGTAGTGCACATTGACCTGGGTGTGGGCCGGCGCCTCGCGCGCAAGCAGTTGTTCGAGCGCGCGCCTTTCGGCCGGCCGGGCCCCAACCCGCGCCGGGACGAACACGCTGAACTTGTGCGCATACTCGTGGAATGGGTCGCGCAGCGGGTCCGGCACGCCGTTGATTTGGGTGACGCCGAGCCGGGCGTTGCCGCCGGCCGCTGGCGTGCCGGCGCCGAGCTGTGTGCGGTTGACGATGCGCCTGCCCCACAACACCGAATCGTCACCCAGCCTGCCCACGCCGGCGTGCAGCCAGCGGCGCAGCTTGAAATGCTCCAGGAGCAATGGCGGCGCCGTTGCCGCAGTGAGGGCGGGTGGTTCGGCGCAATTGAGCGCCAGCGCGGCGCAGCGGGCACGCGGCCGCTCATCCAGGCAGCGGGCGTAGGCGCGGTCGAATTGAAGCAAAAGCAGCAGTTGCCGCCGCAGGCCCTGCGGTGTGCCGCGCATGGAATACAGCCGGGTGGATTCGCGCAGGTACCAGCGGCGCCGCTCTTCGGTCCAGTCGCGCTGCAACGTCACGCCGACCCAGCCGGCGATCCATTCCAGAAAGTCCGCGCCGTCTTTGCCGGTCTGCGCGACGGGTGCCGAGGCCGGGTCGAACAAGGCGGGTATCCGGTCGACGCGGCGTTCGATCGAGCGCAACGTGGCGTCGAAGATCGCGGTCAAGCGGTCGGTGAAGTCCGCACCGGCGGGGTCGGCGCCGAACACTGCGGGCAAATAGCGCCGCAGGCTGATGCGCGGATACTCGACCAGAACGCCGCCCAGGCGCGGGGTCTCGAAGCCGTCGCCGCGCAGGGTGAGATGCAGCCACAGGTAGCGTCCGGGGGCGCTTGTGACTAAGCAGTCGACCTTGCCCGGGCCGGCGATCGAAAGCGTGCATGCCGCGCTCCAGGCGCCATCCGGCATGGCGTCGATTTCGGCGGCGGAAAGCTCGATCGGCGCGCACAAGGTCCGCACCGCCACCGCGCCTGCGGGCGGGAAGCTGCCGTCGACTTCGATGCGATGCCACTGGCAGCCCTCGATGCGCGAATCCAGCGCTTCGGTGAGAAAGACACCGCTGCGCTGATAGCGCGGACGCTCCAGCCGCTTTTCCATGCGCAGCGGTTCGCCGTGCGCGTCGAAGGGTGTTTCGACGTCCGCGCAGGCGATCCACAGGATCCCTGCAGCGTCGACGCGCAAGCCCTGCGGCATGGTCGGCAAGCCGCGCAGAGGGTCGCAACGCGCTTCGCCGGTCTGCACTTCCGGTTCGCCCACACGCACGACACGCGCCGCGCCTGCGCCCCCGGCGGCAAGCACAACACCGAGAACCCCGCCGTCGCACGCGGCGGCCAGAAAGGTGATGCCCGGCAGGCCGAGCGTGGTGCGGACCCGGCGCCCGCCGGCGCCGAAATGGTCGACCCGCCCGTTCCCCGGGTCGGCCACATGCAACGCACCCAGGCAATCGACGGTCATGCCGGCCGGCTGCCAGTGCGTCCTGCGTTCGCCATGCGGCAGGTACAGGGCGTCGCGCACCGCCAGGCTGTCGAGCGCCACCCGCAGCACGCGGCCGAGGCCGGCATCGGCAATGAACAGTCCGGTTTCGCCGATCGCGATGGCGCGTGCGTCGGCGATTTCATCCAGCGCCACCCGGCGCCCGGCATGCGCCGCGCGCGCGCCGGGCGACCGCGGTCGCTTGAAGCGGCGCAGCAAATCGAAGCGGCAGCTACACGGATCGAAGCGTTTGAGCGCTGCATCGGCCGCGTCGAACAAATACAGGTTGCCAAAGCGGTCCAGTGCGACGTTGGACGGCAGGCGGCGCCCGCCGAAGCTGCCCGAGGTCTCGCTTGCCTGGCGCAGCGCGCCGGGTGCGGCGGCGAGCACCAGCGCGGCGCCGTCGGCACTCAATTCGGCACTCAAATGCGGCGCCTGCACCGTGCGCATGCGCCAGCCGCGCTGCGGTGTCGGGCCGGTGCCCGACAGCAACAACGCGTAAGGGTCGTGCGGCGGTGCCGGTGGCGGCGGCCGATAGGGGCTCTGGTTCACGCTGTGCCTTCGAATTCGCGCAGGCTCGCCACCGTCAGCGAGTGGGCCTCGGAATACACCAGCGCATTGGGTGCGATGGTCACGTCGCGGCATTCGGCCTGCTCTTCGCCACCGACCAGAAGCACCAGGCTTCGAATGCTGTCGACACCCTCAACCGCGTATACCCGCTGGGTCACCTTGGAATAGCGGATGGGGCCGCCAAAGGGCCAGCCGGCGCCGTCGTCGCCGCCGCTTAACGGGTGGAGGTAGGCGAGGAGCGCCTCTTCGATCTCCAGATGCACATGGCCGGGGTCGGCTTCGTCGCGTGCGACGATCTCGGAGCGCACCTCGACACGCACGTAGCGCGGCGCCACCACGAACAGTTCGGTGGTCAACAGGCGCCGCGCGTCAAGGTATTCGCACACGGTGCGCAACAGCCCGTCGCCGGGCAGGGGCATGCGCGTCAACGCCGGGTCGGCGTCCGGCACCACGATCACCGTCACTGTGCCCGGCACGTCGATGCCCGGGAAGCGCGGGTGCGCCAGCGGCAGGGCCTTGGCGCGCCGCACGTTGCCGGCCTGGCGCGCCAGCAGTTCGAAATCCTCGCTGCTGACGGCGCGGTCGTGCGCGCGCAGGCTCAAGCGGGCGCGCTTCCTGGCGTCTTCCAGCGATTCTTCGTCGCGCCCGCCGGAGGCGGCGAACGGGTTGGTGGTCTTGCCGCCGTCGACGCCCGCCACCGGCGTGAGCAAACGGTTGATGCGCCCGGCACCGACGTTGCCGCGGGCACCGCCGCCGAAACGGTAGTCGGCGATCACGTTGGCGTCCGGGTTGCCCGCGTTGGCGACCGGAATCGCGCCGTTCTCGCCGTCGCCGGTGACGACTTCGCCGCTGGTCCTGTTGAGCATCAGGTGGTGGTCGGTCGGGCCCGAGCCGAACAGGTCGGCGCGTGCTTCCCAGTTGTTCTCTCCCAGGCCTTCGTCAATGCGAATGCGCAGGCCCTCGGCCAGCACCGGCGCGTTGCCAAGCTGAAAAACCTGTGCGCGCTGGCCGCCGGTGCCGCCCAGCACCTCGCCGAACACGCTTTGCGCCTGCTGCGCCGGAACGGTGTTGGTGCGCACCGAAAGAAGCCGCGGCGCGATCGTGTATTGGGACTGCGTCAGGCGCGCGCGCAACCAAAACAGCGGGGGTTGCATCTGGTTGTCGTGACCGGTCGCCTCGTAGGCGCCGATATGATCCGCGCGCATGCGCGCCGCCGCCGCCGCGCTTACGCGGACCACGATATGGCCGCCGCGGGTGAAGGCGAGCGTCTCGTCGCTCAGTGCGTCGATCCCCTGCCAGTCGGTGCCATCCCAGGCCTCCCAGCGTACGCGCGCGGGGGCATGAGCGGCGCCGGTGGCGGGCCCGCATTGGCGCACCAGCGGCTTGTCCTGTTGCCCCGCCACCCACACCGCGAGGTCGATCGGCAGCGCGGGGAAGGGCAAGACGCCGGTGCGGTTCTCGCGGTGCGCCTTGTCGTAGTTCTCGCTGAAGCCGAAACCGAGTACCAGCGCGGCGTCGACCCGCGGCAAGTCGCCGAACGGCGCGAACGGCGCGCCGCCGGCGTTGTCTTCGGTCGCGTCGCGGTAGTAGGCGCCGTCGTAGCGCTGCACCGAGTTGAGCGTGCAAGCTATGGCGCTGAGGGCGCGTTCGGTCTCGAATACCAGCGGCGCGCCGCTGTCGGCCGGCGCGGCCACCTGGAGCCGCGGCGGCAGGTTGACGATCGGGTCGGTGCCCTTGGAGTCGACCGTGAAGCTCACTTCGACGCGCGCCGGTTGTGCGGGAGTCAACTCGACACCCATCAATTCGAGGAACTTGACATAGGCGAGGTCGGGTACGCGCGCCATCCGGTACAGCAGCATTTCGGACAGGTGCGCGAACACTTGCGCCAGAACCACGCCCGGGTCGCTGTCGTTGAGGTCGTTCCACACCGGTTTCCATTCCGGCGAGTAGTGCGGAATGCGCGCGCGAATTTCGGCGACGATGTCGTCGAAACGACGGTCGTCGATCGCGGGAACCTGGCTCTTGAGCGGCATGCCTAGCGGCCCTCCTCGATGTAGAAGGGATAGACCAGATTGCCGATCGCGTTGGTGGCGCGTATGCGGTAGTCGATGCGCACCAGGAGAAGGTTGGGCGCTTCCGGATTGTTCTCGGTGGCGACATCGAGCACGTCGATGCGCGGCTCGTGGCGCACCAGGGCGTCGCGCACCATGTGGGCCACCATGGCGATGGTGCCGGCATCGTTGGTCCGGAAGACCAGGTTATGGATGCCGCAGCCGAAGTCCGGCAGCATCGGCCGCTCGCCCGGCGCGGTCGACAGGATGAGCAGGATCGCCTCTTCGATGCGCTGTTCGCGCGCGGCACCGGCGATGCGGCCGCTCGGCGTGACCTGCAGCGGAAATTTCCAGCCGGTGCCGAGGAAGTCGTTTTGCGCGATCATGGAATGGGTCGCAAGAAGGGACGGAAGGGAATCACAGAATCGTCACCGATCCAAGGTACGGCGCGCTCGGGACGTCGAGATGAAAGTTGACGTTATGCGACTTGAGGTAAGTGATGATGCCGGCCGCGATGCCGAGGAGGGCGAGGCGGCGCCCCTGCATCACGTTGGCGGGGTCGTCGCCGCTGAAAATGTCGAGGCGCCGAAGTTCGGCTTCGATATACGGCGCCAGGGCATCGGGACTTGTCCATTCATTGGCGCTGTCGAGCTGACCGGGTTCAAGTGGCATGACGTGGCTCCAGTTGCGCTACAAGAGGTTGCCCACGCCCGGCGTATACAGGGGCGAGACGACCGACGATGTGGTCACGGGGCCGGTTACCATGACAGCGCCGGAGAACGTGGCCATCGCGGCATCCACTTTCAACATCGGTGCTTTGATGGAGACCAGGCTGGGTGAGGTGATCTCTATTCCGGTCGGTCCCATCTTGATCGACGCGCCGGTCGCGTCGGATAGCGCGATCGAGGGCGGCGCGTCGACCATCTCGATCTTTTGTCCGCCGCCGGTCGTCACCTCGACCTTGCCGCTGTCGTCCATCAGGATGGTGTGGCTGCCCGACTTGATCTCGATCTTGCCGCTGCCGCCGTCGTCGAGGGTGATACGGCGCTTTGCGGCGCTTTGCAGCACGATGCGCTTCAAGCCGGCCTTGTCCTCGAAGCGCAACTGGTGCCCGCCGGGGGTGACGATGACGCGGTTGTCGGGGTCGGTTTCCGGGGCGACCTGCTCGCCATTCCAGAGGAAGCCGATCACGTAGGGATGGTCGAAATCGCCGTCGGCGAACGCCACCAGGACCTCGTCGTCCACTTCGGGCATGAACTGCATGCCGCGCCGGGCGCCCGACAAGGGGGCGGCGATCGAGGCCCAGGGGGAGATCAGGCTCTCGCTCATGCCGAGGTAGTCGACCCGCACGCGTCCGCGCTCGGCCTCGACCTCCTTGACGAAAGCAGTGACGACACCGGCCTGATGGTTCATGCCGCGCCCCCTGCCAATGGCGCCTCGCGGCGCGCCGTGAACTGGGTCATGTAGCCGCTATCGTTGAAGGTGTGGGTGCTGCGGGTGACGAAATACTCTCCGGAAAAACGCGCGCCGATGCCGGCGATCCGGACCCGCCGGCCGGCGCGCAGTTCAGGCAGGCCGACGCTGATGCCGGTCGCCTCGACCATCCGCTTCAAGCGTGCCGAGAGCGCGCTCTCCGCCTGGCGCAGGGTCTCTTCCGGCGTGTGGTGGCGCGAGGCAACCAGGATTTCCTCACGTGCCGGGAAGCCCGGACCTTCCAGCAGGGCGACAAGGTCGTTGTTGATGCCGGCGTCGGCGGCGTCCGCGCGTGCGCGGACCTTGCGATTGGTATCGCGGTTCTGGACGTTGACCTGCACCGACCGGACCTGGTTGGCCATGCTCAACGTTGGCTCGAACGCGATCAGCGAAAGGCCCCAGTTGAGCGTGAGCGGTTTGACTCCGGTTGTCGACGGGCCGAAATACAGGAAGTCGTCCGCCGCCGGACCGTCGTGGCGGTCGTTGCCGATATAGACCTCATAGTCCTTCAGGCGCGCCTGCTCAAGCAGGAAGTCGATGTCGTATTGGGTCTGCTGCGTCAGCGACCGCAGGCGCGGCTCGGTTCGCCTGGCGGCGGCGCTGGTGCGCACCGTCAGCGGAAAGCGGCGGCTGCCGTCCGGGTTGTTGGCGCCGCCGATTTCCTCGGCGATTTCGCTGATGGTCTTGTTCTCGAAGGCCTGTTGCTGCTTTCGCGTGCGCAGGCGGTGCAGTGCGTTGAGCATGCGCACCGTCAGGGTCGGCGCCCCGCCGGCTGGAAAGTGCGGCGCCAGGCCGGTGGTGTAACCGCGCGTCATGCTGGTGAGCTTGTCGGCGTAACCGAGCAGCAGCTCGAAGTCGCCGCCGTACGGATTGAACAGCCGTTGTTCCGCGCTCATGGCAGCCAAGCTTTTCTCGGCGCCGACATACTTGAACTCGCGCTTGTCGGCGTCCCAGTTGTTGACGGTGATGTCGAAGCTCGACAGTTCGCCGATGGCGTCGTTGTAGGTCACCTGGGTGACGTCGCGCAGCACGCCCACTGCCAGGCTGCGGCCGCGCGCGCGCACCTCGAAACGCGGCACGTGGTAATCGGTGTACGCCGGCGCGGTTTCGAGAAGGGTGTCGTCGAGCATGGCGATGGGCGGGTCAATGGCCGGGAACCAGGCGCGGCACGCGCAGCTGCATGCCGGCGACGAGACGGCGCGGATCGTCGATGTGGTTGGCGTCGCCGATCGCGCGCCAGTCGGCCGGCTTGTCGTAGTGCCGGTTCGCCACCGCCGCCAGGCTTTCCCCTTCGCGCAGCACGTGGGCATGGGTGCGATCGGGGGAGCTGAGTTTCAGCTGGTCGAGCTGGTTCCTGAGGGTGGCGTATTCGCGCAGCGCGACGCTCAAGGTGGCGCGCAGCGGTACCCCCTCGGATGAGAACAGGGTGAACTTCTGGCGGATGCTTTCCATCACGCAGCGAAAGCCGTTGCGGCGCTGGTTGCCGAGCGATGGCCCGGCGCCCACATGACTGCCGGGGAATTCGCTGTTCCAGAAAAACGTCAGGAGCGGTGGCGCGTGGCGCGTCGGTTCGATACGGATCAGCTGATAGATGCGGTCGGTCAGGGTGATTACACTGACCGCGCCTTTGCCCATGCCGGAATCGCTGGTGTCGAAAAACAGGTCCAGGGTCAGCTTTTCGGCCTGGCCGCGGACGAACTGCTGCAACGGCGCATTGAGCCCCGGTATCTGCATCTCGGCGATCTGCACCTGCTTGTCGAGCGAGATCTCGGTCGGGTTGTATTGCACCGCAATCGGTTCCGGGTCGCGCTGGTGCCATTCGACCAGGAGGACGGCGTGTTTCACCTGGTTCACGCTTCCTCCTGCATGGATTCGCCGCCGATACGCGTATCGCGCTTGCGGCTGGCTTCGTCGCCGCGCCCGGACTCGATCGCGCGCAGCACTGCGGCGACGATGCGCTCCATCATCGAGGCGCTCAGGAGCGATTCGCCGTCGACCACCTGCAGCGTGGCCACCACTTCGCGCACCCGTAACTGATGTTCATCCATGGCCGTTCCTATACGAGCACGCCGGCGGGCGCGTCGGCATTGCCGAACACATCGCCGGCCGGCAGGCGGCGCAAGCCTTCGTGCGCGATTTCGATCGATTCGATTGCCACGCTGCTTTGAGCGGCGTTAAGCGCCGGCCCGCTGTATTTCACCGGCAGGCCGCGATCGAATGCCCAGATCGCCGCCGGCATGCGGGCGGCGTCGAGCAGGACGATGACGCCGGCGCGTCGCCGTCCGTGTCCCTCGACGAAGGCGTAGTGCCAGTCCCACAACTGGCTGCCGAAGCCGACCCCGCGCTTGAGCGTAAGGTTGCCCCATTCGACGCGGGTGGCGAAGCGCAGCACCGACGCGTTGTTGCCGCCTTCGCGGTATTCCTCGGTCTTCAGGCTCATCTCAAGCCCCGAGCACTCGGAGAAACCGCCGGCCGGACCGGCCTCGATGGCCGCGTGCGCTTCGGCGGAGGGGTCGGCCAGGGCGGTGGTGGAATCGATCAGGCTGACCACGAAGTTGTAGCCGAGCAGGGGGTCGGCGGGGCGGGCGGGGTTCGGGCCGGGCATGGCGATGGTCCTGGTGGGGTGGTTCTACGCGGCCAGGGGCAGCGTGTTCGCCTCGACGACGGCGAAGCCGCCGGCGTCTCGGCCCACCCGCAACTCGATGAATTCCAGCGGTACCGTCGGCGCGATGCCCACTTCGGCCAGGAGGCGGCCGCCGGCGCGCGCGTCGGGGGGATTGTTGGCGTCGTCGCAGCGCACGTAAAAGGCCTCGGCTGGCGTGGCGCCGGCGAGCGCGCCGCGACTCCACAACTGGCGTAGGAAGGCGCTGATGGCCAGCGCGATGCCGCTGCGGGTGCGCCAGTCGTTGGGTTCGAACACCGCCCACTGGATCGACAGGTTGATCGCCTTGGCCACCATCGAGACCAGGCGGCGCACCGTGATGAAGCGCCAGTCGGGGTCCGACGACAGGCTGCGCGCGCCCAGCAGGCGCAGGCCGCGCCCCGGGATCGCGCGAATCACGCCGACCCCCAGCGCGTTGAGCAGTCCATGGCGCTCGTCGTCGATCGCCAATGTAACCGCCTGCGCCGCAGCCAGGCCGATGTTGGCGGGCGCGCTGTGCACGCCGTGCGCGAGGTCGGCAGCGGCGAAAAGTCCGGCGACATGCCCGCACGGCGGCAGCGCGCGCGTGAGGCCGGGCGCGCCGACGGCGCTTGCGCGCAGCGGGTCCTGCATCGCCAGCCAGGGCGCCAGCAACATGGCAAAGGCGCTGTCGAAACGGCTGCGCCAGGCGCGCAATTCGGCGTCGGCGAATGCGAGGCTGTTGCAGGAATCGAAAGGGGCGTCGAGGAGTGCGATACGGTCGCGCTGCCGCTCGCACTGGGCGATCATTGCCGCCTGTACCGCGTAGACGTCTTCGCGGCCGAAGCGCGGCGGCGCATCGCCGATGGCGCCGGCCGCCAAGGCCGGCGCGCGCATCGGCGCCGGCAGGCAGGCGTCGGGTTCGCATACGGGCGGGACGACGCGGCGCACCTCGACCGGACGCACGTGAATATCGGGCACGGCAAGGAGAGCGACTTCTTCGACGCCCTCCAGCGCGGCGATGCCGCGGCGCGCGGCGGCCAGCGCCAGGGAATTGGCGCCGGCGTAAACCGACGCGCCGATGAAGTCGATGTTCGACAGCGCCGCCAGGCCGTCGGCGCCGTGGTCGAGCGCAACCAGCCCTTGCAGCGGCGCGTCGCCGAGCAGCGCCGGGGGGGCGCGGCGGTCGGCCGGGCGCAGTTCGCGCAGCAGCACCGGCGGCGGCACGGCGGCGACTCCGTGCGCGATGCGAAAGTAGTCGGCCGCCAGATCGGCCTCCGGGGCGCGGCCTTGCGGATCGTCAAGCCGGTTGGCGTCGAGCTTCTGCCACGGCATCGCCAGCAGTCGCGGCCCATAGCGCGGGTGTTCGGGTACCAGCGACAACTGGTCGAACGCTGCGATGAGACGGCCGGATTCGTAGACCTCGAGCGCGTAGGCCACCGATTCCAGGCGCACGGCGCTGCCGGGCTTGAGGGAGGCCGGCGCCGCGGCCAGGCGGACCGTGCCGGCCAAGGAGTCGACCGCTGCCGCCACCGCGCTTGACGGCGGCTGCGAGCCGATCAGTTGCACCAGCGCCAGGCGTTGCAGGGCGCCGGTGCTGGCCACCCGCAGGCAGGCCGGATCGGCGCTGTCCACCTGCGCGCGCATGACGCTGGAGCGCGTTTCGACCAGGCGCACCTTGAGGTCGTTGCCCCAGACGCCCGGGCTGGCGGCCTCGATGCGCCAGACCGGCGCGCCGAGACTGTCCGTCACCACCACGTACGCGCTTGCGGCCGCAGCCGAGGCCACCCGTACCGCCCACAGCCGGCGCCCGCCATTTTCGAAGAATGCGCGCGCGCAGTAAGCTAGGAAACCGGATTCGATCTCGGCGCCGAACCAGGCCTGGAACTGGCGCAGCGACTCCACCGGCACCGCGATATCGACCGGACCGCGCTGCGCGATGCCGGCGAACCCCGCAATGTCGGTGCGCAGCGGGGCGCTGCCGCCGCGCGAGGCGTCGGCATGCTGGGTGTAGACCCCGGGAGTCTGGAATGCCGGCATGATGGCTCGCCCGCGCCTAGGTGCGGATGGTCAGGCCTTCATGCACCAGCTCGACCGATTCCATCGCGATCTCGTTGCCGGACGCCTTGAAGCTCGGCCCTTCGATCTTGTTGATCCAGGCGTGCTCGGCGTCCCAGCGCATTGCCACCTCGCGCGCTTCGTTGAGCAGCACAATGGTGACGTTGCGCCGGTCCGGCACACCGTTGAGGATATTGGTGAACCACACCCACAGCTCCTTGTTCTGGGTGTAGCCGCGCTTGAGCGTGAGGTTGGTGTATTTGCGCAGGCCTACCAGCTTGCGCACGCTGTTCTGCTTGTCGGCGCCTTCGCGGTAATCGACACTGTCGCCTTCCGCGGTGAGCCCGCTCACCTCGGCAAACGCGCACAGCGGGATCTTCTCGATCTCGAGGATGAAATTGAACCCGCGGTACGGATCGTTGCGTTCGTCATTGGCCATCTTGTCGCTCCTTGCGGTTCGGTCACTCGTCGGCGTGCGCGGTCCACAGGCCGATGCGCACGATCACGAATTCGGCCGGCTTCACCGGCGCCACCCCGACCAGGCAGATCAGCCGGCCCTGGTCGATGTCGGTCTGGGTCATGGTGGTGCGGTCGCACTTGACGAAGAAGGCTTCCTCCGGCTTGGTGCCTTCGAGCGCGCCGTTGCGCCATACCTGGCGCAGAAAGTTGCTGACCGAACGCACCACCCGCGCCCACAGGGGTTCGGCATTCGGCTCGAATACCACCCACTGCAGGCCGCGGTCGATCGAGGCCTCGATGAAGATCATCAGGCGCCTGACGTTGACGTACTTCCAGTCCGAATCGCTGGTGATGCAGCGCCCGCCATAGACGCGGATGCCGCGGTTGTTGTGGCGAAAGTCGCGGATGACGTTGATGTTGACCGGGTAGGGGTTGAGGATGTCCTGCTGCTCCTTGTTGAGCAGGCGCTGCAACCCGGTGATGCCGCGCACCACCTCGTTGGCTGGCGCCTTGTGGACGCCGCGTTCGATGTCGGTGCGCGCATAGACCCCGAGCATGTGGCCGGCAGGCGGCACCGGATAGTCCGGCACGGTTCCGGCGGTGGCGGGGTAGGGGTCGGGAATCAACAGCCACGGGTGATACAGCGCTGCGTATTTGGTGTCGAACTGCTGGCGTTGGGCCTGTACATCGGACATCGAGTCTTTCGGCGGCGCTACGGCATCTAGCACCGCGAAGCGATAACGCATCAACTCGCAGTGGTTGATCAGTGCGTTCTGCATCGGCGTACTGGTGCGGCCGGGTGCGGCGACGACGCTGATTTCCTCGATGTTGCGCAGGGTTTGCAGGCCGGTGCGCAGTTCGGGGTTCGGGTCGTCTTTGCCGATGTAGGTATCTTCGACGAGCGAACCGATGTCGTCGTCGCCATTGCCGAGCGGGAGCAGGATCAGGCGCGGTGGCGAACCGGGCCGCAGCTCGTAGTCGGCCTGCGGGCCGGCGCGCAGCCCGCTGCCCGGCGCCAGATCGCGCACGCGTATGTAGGCCGATTCGCCTTCCGAGCGCCGGTCGGCAAGCCGCAATGTCTGGCTGCTGTCGTCCTGGGTGGTGGTCGGGTTGACCATGTCCCAGGTAGAGCCGATGACGCGCTGGAAATAGCGGCTGTGGGATGGATCCAGCGACAGACCGGCGAACACCTCGCGGTCGATCGGGTTGTTGTTGCGCGACGGATTGGCGGCGTCGGGTTGGCGCAGCAGTTCCACGACCAGTCGATATTCGACCGAACGCACCGAATCGCCCCGGGTCGCGCCGCCCAGCGGGGTGGTCGGGTCGAGCGTGATGAGGTAATCGTTCTGGCGGTCGATGCCGGCGACCTTGACTCTCGATGAAGAGGCGATGCCGGAGACGATCAGTTCGGTGCCTTTCTCGACCCCGGAGGCGGAGTCCAACTTGATTAGATTGCCAGGCAGAACATCGCGGACGCGCGTATTGACCAAAGGAGTGAAGCCCGGTGGGTCCTGTGCTTCCATCGCAACGCGCAGGCGGTTGCCCCACTGCCCGGCGTCAAGCGCGCGCACTTCAAGAATTGGGGTGCGAACCGCGAATGACGTGCCTGCGGAGTGGGAACCGCTAAGCTTGCGACCGGCGCCGAAAGACACGCTCATCGGCTGCGGCACGGCGTGAACCGAGCTCACCTCGTGGTAGAAAGGACCACCGGCGGCAGGAATAATGCGCAGCAAGTCTCCAGCCGCGATTGCAGTTCCGGCGGACACGATGATGCCTTGCGCACCGGCGTCCGATTTCAATGCCATGGTTGCGGGGCTCGCGACTGCGGCCAGTGTGGTGATCGGATAGACCGAACTGGTCGCGCCGAAATCATTGCGCAGCGGCGCATGCAGCGAAATGAAGCCTGGGTCGGGGGAAACCTGGCCGCTCGGCGAGTCCACGCCCGCGATCACCGCGAATTCGGTGTCCGTGCCGTTCGCGATTGCGATGACCTTGTCCGGACTCATTGCGGTGCGATCCGACACCTTGATGCGGTTTATTCCCAACTTGGCGTCGGCGCTCAGTTTCGGGGGATTGGCCGGTGCGGCGTTCGGCGGCCCGAGATTTTCAACGCGCGCACCTGCCGGGTAGTCCGCATATGGGGCGCAGCCCAGATCGAGCTGTTGAAGAATGCCGACCCGGCGGTACTCCTTTTTGTTGCCGCTTTCGAAAACCACTATCGCTAGCGGGTTACCGATCGCACCGGCGAGAACCACAACGGTGTCGCCAACGGCCGCATCGAAACCCTGCGCGATCGTCGGTAGCGCGCTGATGGTCGGTACTTGACGGGCGACCTGGGCGGCGGCGGCGTGTGGCAGTTGCAGCGCGGCTTCCAGTTGAATCGAAATGCCGGCACTCGCCGCGCTTACGCGTGCGAGCTCTTCGGCATCACCGGCTCCGATGGCGATCAGATCGCCCGCCAACACCGCGAAGGCTTTCTCGGTCGTGATGCTCGTCTGGCCAATCTTGCTCGCGGAAGCCAGATTGCCGGGAAGATGGGTGAATGTCACGTCAGGGCTAGTAGGAGCGGAGGGAGGCGTATCCGTCAGCACGATTGAGTCGGCATTCCCCGTTGTCTTGATCACGAACGTTCGCGAGATATTGTTGATTTCGATCGAAACTTCGTCGCCTGCGTTGAGCGCGACTGGCAAAGCCATCGGGATCGTGTCAACCGCTTGATTGAAGCCGGCAAGAACGCGGCGAGTTTCAGTGCTTGCAATGTTTGCCGCCGATATGGTGGAACCGCTTGCATGTGGGAATGCAAGCGGAAGCCGCAATGCCAGGGTGTGGGCCGCGATCAGGGAATCGATCGCTTGCAACTCGGCATTCAGTCCGGTGCCGATCTGAACCTGTTCGCCGACGTTGAATCCGGAACCATCGGCTACAAGTACTGCAGCGTCGTTGGGCTTGGCGTCGAACAGCAACTGCGACTCGACGGCGGGGGCTGCGGCGTTGGGCTTTGCTACCAGACTTCGGCTAGCGGCGCGTGCGGCTGTCGGGTCCAGGACGCGGGTGACGTAGACCCGCTTGCCGCCGTTGGTGAAAAACCCGTCCATCGCGTTTGGCACGTACCGGTGCTCGCCATACAAGTCGCGGCTGAGCCGGCCGCCAAACCAGCGTTGGTATTCGCCATAGCTGGTGACCAGAATCGGCACGTTGACTGGCCCGCGTTCGGTCACGCCGACCACGCCGCAGGTGCTGGTGGATACGCCTTCGATGGGCTTGCTGCCGGTATCGACTTCTTCGACGTAGACGGCGGGGGCCAGGTATTCGGGCATGACGGTCTTCTCCTTCAGGGATGGACGAGAATCTGCACGGCGTTTTCGCCGCGGTAGTCGGGGGTAAAGGCTATTACCTGGCTCGTCGCCAGGGAAATGCCGTTGGCCGGGTCGTCGTGCTCGGCGTACAGCCAAATGCCCGCAACGCGCGCGATCGGCGGCAGTTCGATTGCAACGTCCGGACCGACCGGGCTGTTGCGGCGCGAGAAGGCACCCGCTGCATACGCAGGGAAGTAGCGGGCGAAACGCCACTCCTCGCGCGGGGTGCCGGCTTCAAACGCGATCGCGCTTTCCAGCATGTCGGGCGGCGGATTGGTCACGAACAGCATGCGGTCGCCTGCGATTGCCGGGCGTTCCAGGGCGCTGGCCGCTTGGTTGGCGGCTTTGCTCACCGCTGCGACCGATGTCCCGGCGGGGTGGGGAAATGCCATGGGGGTCCTGAGGCGCATGAGGGCAGGCAGGGCCGCGTCGGCCGGCAACTCGAAGCCGGCGCCGACCGCGATTTCGCGCAGAGGGCTTTGCGGCGAATCGATATCGAGCAGTTCGCCGCCGGTCGGATCAAGGGTGGTCCATGGATGAAGCGCGATGACAGCGTCGCCGGCACGGCATGGGGTCTGCAGCGCGGCGTTGAAGATGCGGATCAGGTCGTATCCCTCGACCGGCGCCCCTTTGGCGTGGGCGAATTTCAGAGGGGCAGTCAACGAAGCCATGTTCGGTGCATGCAGCGGCGGCGTTGACGCCGTTGCGGTCAACTCGTTGAGTGTCCACGCGACATCGCATATGCCGACGCGGGCGTTGCCTACAGGCTGGGCCGCATCCGTCGGCTTGTTGATGTTTTGGCGCAGTACGCGCACCTTGATCGAGACGGCTGCGGCCAGGTGCAGCGCCTGGTCGGGCAACACAATCGGGATTCCGGCGACGTTGCCAGCCGTGGCGGCCGGCGGTGCGTAGCCATGGACAGACAACGTCAACGGCACCTCATTGTTTGCCGGCGCGGTCGCGGCCGCATCCACCAGCGCGAATTGCTCCGGAGAGCTTTTCGTGGCGCGCTCGACCACGACGCAACGCCCAGGCACGAACTGTCTGCGTGGCGGCGCTTCCGACGGCGCAATGGTCAGCAGCCTGGTCGTCGCTGCCGGCCCAGGCAGCGTCGCACGGTATCGTGCCGCGTCGATCGCTGCGTCGAGCGCCAGCGGGAGATAGCCTTCCGCCTCGATAGTGGCGGTCAACTTGCCGGCGCCCACCAATGCTGTCGACGCCTCGGCGGGGCGCGCGGTCAGGCCACACAATCCGTCGGGGCCGGCGTGGGGCCTGCAACCCGGGGTTGCGGTGGTGATGCGCAGTGGCGCGAGCGGCGGCGCCCCGGTGAGCTCATCTAACACGCGGGTTCGAAGTACCGCCCACCAGAGCGACTCCGCAACGCGTGGACCGTCCGGGCTGACCGTGTATTCGATACCGCCATCGACTACGCGTCGGCGTGTCATGGTGCGCGCCTCCTGGCGTTGACCAGTGCCAGCTCCGCGCGTGCCGACTCCACCAGGCTGGCGTTTTGCGACTCCGCGCGGCTTTCGAGGTTGGCGATCGAGACTTCGTACGATACCGACAATTGGTAGGATCCCTGGAGCGCATCCCAGACGCGGGTGATTTCTTCCAGGCTTAGCGGTTCCAGGCGAATGTGCAACTTGGCAGGTGTGCCCGCGAGATCGCCTTTGAGCAGGGTGCCGGAGATGATCGGCCTGGTGTGAAAGAGCTGCAGGATGCGGCCGAGCAGTTTCTGTTCGGTAGCGGAGTTGTTCTGCGCCAGCGGGGTAATGAGGTAGTGCAGGCGCAAGGGCAATGGCGGCGGCGTGATGTCGACGCGCCCGCCGCCGGCCGAGCGCAGCGTCGGGGGATCGTTGAGGCGCTGTTCGTCGCGCAGCACGCGATATAGCCAGAGGGAGACGCCTTCTTTCACCCCCTGGCCTGCCTGATTGCGCGTCATCTCCGTGGGCGTGGCCAACGAAACACCCCTGGCGCCGCCGGCCATGAATGCGGCAAGACCGCTGGTGCCGACGTCAGCCTTGAGATCGTCGAAAATCAACTGGCGCACGGTTTCGCTGGTATCGGCCAGGGCTGTGTACATTGCGTCAGTCCGGCTGTTTGGAACCGGGGTGGTCGCCCGGCAGCGCGGTGAAAGGCACACCTGAACGCCGGAACCGGGTGCGCCCGTCCGCCGCCTGCGCGCGTTGCACAAGGCCGACGTCGGCCAGCCAGGCCAGGGCGCCTGTCAGGGCGCCGACGCTGACCCCTGCGGCGCCGGCCAGCCACCAGCGCTGGATGCCGTCTGCCGTATCGCTGGCAAGAGGATGGTGCTGCCAATAGTCCATCAGCATCAGTGCAATCCGCCTTTCGTCCTGGGCAAGAGCCATGTCTGATTCCGGCGTGTCATGCCAATCCCATTGCAATCCGGGTGCCAGAAATTGCTGCGCGCAAGTGATTGATTTGAAACGAGCCAGACAAACGACTGATCGGCAAACGGGACAAATTTGTCCACCTTCTTTCGAACACAAGCGCGTGCCGCCCGTGGTGAATTACCTGGATAGTTTTGTCCAGGCCAGTTTGGCAAAGCTCCCGATGACGAAGCGCCGGCAGTCGCCTCTTCTAAAAGGATGGGCTCGCGCGTGTTTTCGCTTTCACTCACGCCAACGGTGCACTCGGCTCGCGCTTTGTAAAAAGTAAATGTGAATGCGTGATTGACAGCCTGGGTCCGCCTCTGCGCCGGTCGCGAAGCGGGGTAGCGAAGGCGCGGTCACCGCGATGAACCGGCTAAGGCTGCGTGAGCTTGAAATACCCAAATATGGGGAGCAACTAGTTCTCTTGGCCTATTGGTTTACGCGCATGAGAGGAGTAGCATCAAATATAGGTTTTGCATTTCGTTGTCCGTAGTCATGTGGTGATGGCGCCAAACCGCATGCTCCTGATTGCGCTGTTGCTTCGGACGAAGCGACAGAAGCACCGGTCTAAACGGGCTTGAAGGGACGATGGCGCACCTGCCGTTCGGGGAGTATTGTGCAATCGACACTCGGGGGGCGCGGCAAGTTGCGGGCAATGCGGTGCGCGGTTTGCGTGTCGCAGTGCGATGCGCAGTGGCTGGCTGCGTGGAGGAATCGGGATTGGCATGATTTCGGGATCGAGCAGGTCCCGTTTGTGGTTGACCCGACACTCGATTCCTCATTGCGGCAAGTGGAAAAGGAGCACGAGGTGTCGCCGTTCGACGCAGTCATGCTGTTTGTGAACAACCACACGCTGGTGTGGGCCCGACAGGGCGTGCGCGTGCTCAGGCAATTGGGCCTACCGTCACTGGTTATGACGCAGCGACTCGGCGGCACGGCCATAGGCCAACTGCTGGGAGCGGGCGCGCGGGATTTTCTCAGTTGCGAATGCAGCCAGGACGAGTTTGCGTTGCGTCTGTCAAGGTTGCGCGACGACAGGGGTTTGCCTGCCAGTGCAGCCGCACCTGCGGCGGCATTGCATCCACTTTTGGCGCGCTGCGTCGGGACGAGCGCCGCCTTTCTGCGCCAGGTGGAGCGCGTGCCCACGCTTGCCGGATGCGACGCCACGGTTCTCATCGAAGGCGAGACCGGAACCGGCAAGGAACTGCTGGCCCAGGCGATCCACTATCTGAGCCCGCGTGCCTCCCACCCCTGGGTCGCGGTCAATTGCGGCGCCCTGCCGGCCGATCTGGTGGAAGCGGAATTGTTCGGGCATGCGCGCGGCGCCTACACCGGTGCCCTCGATGCGCGTAAGGGACTGGTCGCCGAGGCCGAGGGCGGGACTCTGTTTCTCGACGAAGTCGACAGCCTGCCGCATGCTTCGCAGGCCAAATTGCTGCGATTCCTGCAGGAAAAGGAATATCGGCGCCTGGGTGCTCCCGGTGTGGTGCGTGCCAATGTTCGCATCATCGCGGCCAGCAACGCCGATCTCGAGGCCAGTGTGGCCGAAGGCCGGTTCCGCAAGGATCTCTATTACCGTCTGAACGTGCTTACCCTGCGGCTACCGGCATTGCGCGAACGGATGGAAGATATCGGGCCGCTGGCGCGTCACTTCATTGCCCACTATGCGACCCAGCATGGCCGCGCGCTCCCGCATTGCGGCGCGCAGGCCATGGAGCGTATGGATGCCTATGGATGGCCGGGCAACGTCCGTGAACTTGAACACGCCATTGAGCGTGCGGTGCTGCTATGCGTCGGTGGCTGTATCGAGGCCGGCGACCTCGACTTGCCCGACGACATGCGGGATTGCGCCGAACCCACCTCGTTCAAGGCGGCCAAGTCGCGTGTGGTGGAACAGTTCGAGCGCATGTATGTCGAACGTATGCTGTCGCGCAGCGCGGGCAACATTACCATTGCCGCCGAAGCGGCCGCGAAAAACCGTCGGTCGTTCTGGCAACTGATGCGCAAACACCGAATCGATGCGGACCGGTTCAGGACCGGGGCCGAGAGCTACGCACCATGAAGCGATCTGTCGCGCGCGCCGACGCCGCACGGTCAAACTAAGACTTCTTCATCTCCAGCATGGTGCCGGTGCATTTTTTCGCGCCGCACAGGCATTTCCAGATTTTCTGCAGCCGCTTGGTATGCGGCTCTTCGAGCGTGATGAAGTACGAATAGGTCAGCTCGTCGCCCGCCTTGATGTCGCGGATGGCGTCGATGTACACGCGCTCATGCTCGGGCTTGCCGTCGTCGGCCTCTTCGCACAATGAACTGCAGTTGGGCGCGCAGCCGTGGTTGATCCAGCGCGCCGCGTTGCCGTTCTTGTTCGCGTCGATGACGTAATAGTCGTTCAACGTAAAAAGGAAAGTGTGGCCGGTTTCGGAAGTGCCGCCGTAGAGGCGGTCGGCTTCCTTGTGGGTCAGGCGCTTGCCCTTGTATTCGACGACGCGGGTGCCCTTCTTGATGGCGCGGGTGGCGAATACGCCGCGGCCGTGGATGAGCGAATTGCGAACTTCACAGAGCTTGTCTGGCATGGTGGGCAGTGGTATGCCGGACCGACATGCGGCCGGCGGCGGTTGGCGGGAAAGAACTTGGCCGCACGCGACGGCGGGCCTCCGGCAAGGCTGTCAGGGGCTTGGCAACGGTCGACGGGAGGTGCAACGGCTTAGCCGTGCTTGCGGATGAAGGCGGCGATTTTAGGGTAGATCATCTCGCGCCAGCGGCGCCCGGAGAATATCCCGTAGTGGCCGCACTTGGGCGCGGTGAAATGCTGCTTGCGGGCTTTCGGGATGCCGGTGCACAGACCTTGCGCGGCCTCGGTCTGGCCGCTGCCGGAGATATCGTCCAGTTCGCCCTCGATGGTGAAGAGCGCGGTCTTGCGGATGGCCGCAGGTTCGACTATGCGGTGATCCAGCGTCGCGCCGGTGACCCAGGTGCCCGTGGGCAGGGCATGCTTCTGGAACACCATCCTGATGGTGTCGAGGTAGTAGTCGGCGTCCATGTCGAGCACGGCGTTGTACTCATCGTAGAAGGCACGGTGCTGGGCGGCCGGCTCGCCGTCGCCTTTGACCAGTTGGTTGTAGTACGCCCAGTGGCTGTCGAGATGGCGGTCGGGGTTCATCGCGACGAATCCGGCATGCTGAAGAAAGCCCGGATAGACGCGCCGCATGTAGCCCGGATAGTTCGACGGCACGCGGTAGATCACGTTGTGCTCGAACCAGGAAAATGGCTTGGTAGTGGCCAGCGTGTTGACGTCGGTGGGGCTGCGCCGGGTGTCGATCGGGCCACCCATCATGGTCATGGTGCGCGGGCTTTTCGGGTCGTCGGCAGCGGCCATCAGCGCGATGGCCACCAGTGCCGGCACCGTCGGCTGACAGACCGAGATCACGTGCACATCCGGCCCCAGATGGCGGATGAACTCGATCAGATAGGCTACATAGTCATCGAGGTGGAACTTGCCGTCGGCCAGCGGCGCCATGCGCGCGTCCACCCAGTCGGTGACGTAGACGTCGTGTTCGGTGATGAGCTGGCGCACGGTGTCGCGCAGAAGCGTCGAGTGGTGGCCGGAGAGGGGGGCACACAGCAACACCTTGGGGTCGCGGGCGCGGGTGGCGCGCTTGAAATGCTTGAGTTGGCAAAACGGCTTGACGATGACACTTTCTTCGCTGACGGCCACCTTTTCGCCGCGCACGGTGGTTTCCTGGATGCCGAATTCGGGCTTTTCGTAGTCTTTGCCCAGGCGATGCAACAACCCGTAGCCGGCGGAAATTTCGCGCGAAAAAGGCAGGTAGGCGAGTGGGCTGCCGGGATGCGAGTAGAGAGAGGAGGCACCCTCGGCGAATGCGGTGAGGGGGTTGAATAGCCTGCGCTGCAATTCGTGCAACTGATAGAGCATCGGCGAGTCTTTCCTTGCGGGCCGGGCACGCCTTCGCCCGTGGGTGATGTAACCGTTTGCGGATGATGCAGTGCGGGATTCTACACGTGTGACCCTTGCGCCGATCGTGTAGAAGCAGGGGGAAACCCGGCTCATGGGCCGGAAATTCGCGGCTTTGCGGGGGAATGGTTGAATTGGACAGGTTTCATGCGCATGTTTCGGGCTTGCCGGGGTCTGGCGGACCAAGGCGCGGCTGGGCTACACTTACGGCTCCAACTTGAAGCCTTTTCAGGCGAGGGCGATGGCCGGCGATGTTTCGCGAGATCACCGTCAGCAAGCAGGCGACCGAAGGGCCGAAGCGGCGCTGGTACCAGAGCGACTACTTCGATCTCTTCGTCTTTTACTATCGCCACAGCGAGCGCGCCGATGTGAAAGCCGACCGCGAATTCGTCGGTATGCAGCTGTGCTACGACATCCGCCGCAAGCAGCGCACCCTGGAGTGGAAAAAGGACGGCGGTTTTTCCCACCACCGGGTGGCCAAGGGCGGCGGCGACACCATGGCCGACCATGGCGCGTCGGCCGCGCTGCTCGAGCAGGGCGGCGATTTCGACGCCGAATCGGTGGTCGACCGCTTCGTGCGCGAATCCGCCAGCCTGCCGCCGATCGTGCGCACTTTCGTGCTGCAGAAACTGGCTGAGTACGGTCAGCCCAATAGCGTCGGCAAACTCGACTTCACGCCGGGCGTTTGAATCGTCGCGGTAGGGAATTGGCATTGCCGACCGTTGCGTCGTTGCGCGCCTACAGCACCGACAGCTTTTCCGCCGCGTCGCAGCGCGCCCACAGCACCTCCGTCGCGCCCCAGCGCGTCTACAGCACCTTCGCCGCGTCGCAACGTGTCTACAGCACCTCCGCAGCGTGGTCCGCCAGGCGCGAGCGTTCTCCGCGTTGCAGGGTCACATGCCCGCTGTGCACCCAGCCCTTGAAGCGATCCACC
>JAYVST010000270.1:0-4446 GCA_043775255.1 Burkholderiales bacterium | reverse complement strand
GTTCACCAGCTTCATCGCCTGGCCCTGGCCGGCAACGTCGCCGACATGGAAGCGTTTGTCGGACAGGGCGGTCAAGACCGGCAGCACCGCATCGAGCGCGGCGCTCGGGCCGGACATCATCACCGCGAGCCTGCCTTCGGGCACGTAGCGCGGACCGCCGCTGACCGGCGCATCCACCAGCGCGATGGCGCGCGACGTCAGGCCGGCGCCGATTGCGCGCACCGTTTCCACGCCGATGGTGGAGGTTTCGATATAGGTGGCTATGGTGCTGCCGTGAACCACACCGTCCGCGCCCAGCGCCACCTCCAGGCTCACCGCTGCACCGGGCAGGCAGGCAAACACGATGCCAGCCAGGTCGGCCACTTCCCTGGGGCTGGCAGCGACGGTCGCGCCCAAGGCATGCAGCGGCGCACAGGCCGTCGCGCGCGGGTCGTACACCACCAAGGTAAAGCCTTTTTGCGCCAGCCGAGTGGCCATGGCGGCGCCCATGGCGCCCAGACCGATGAAGCCCAAGCGGGGTGGTGGATTGGTCATGTTGATATTCACAAGTGAAGGCGGGGCGAGCAAGCCGACCGGTGGAAACGTAGCGCGCCATTATGATGGCGTTCCTATGCGTCGCGCTCAAGGGGCGGCGCCGCTTTCCAAAGGAGGTCCGCAATTGAGCAATGCACCGCAACCCGCCAGCCCGCACCTGCCGGTGCGCCCCGAATGGCTCGCCCTCCATGCTGAAGAAGCGCTGGAGCCGGATCTGGCCATCATCGATCCGCACCACCACCTCTGGGACCGCGCGAACGATCGCTATCTGCTTGAAGATATCGGCGCGGATGCCGGCAGCGGCCATCGCATTGTCGCCACCGCGTTCATGGAATGCGGCGCGTTCTACCGCACCGAGGGCCCGGCGGCCATGGCCAGCCT
Source organism: Burkholderiales bacterium (assembly GCA_043775255.1). Lineage (GTDB taxonomy): Bacteria > Pseudomonadota > Gammaproteobacteria > Burkholderiales > JAEUOS01 > JAEUOS01. The sequence continues at coordinate 3,531 of JAYVST010000270.1, read as the reverse complement.
GGGCGAGACCGACTACGTGAACCGGGTGGCCGAAGCCGCTGCCGGCGGCCTCTGCCGCGTGGCGGCGGGCATTGTCGGCCACGTCAACCTGTTGCTCGGGCCCGAGGCCGGCGCGGTGCTCGACGCCCATTTGCAGGCCGCACCCGGCCGCTTCCGCGGCATCCGCAACTCCAGCGTTTACCACCCCGACCCGGCCGCGCGCGCCTCGCTGGCCACGCCGCCGCCCGGACTGTTGGCCGATGCGCAGTTCCGGCGCGGTTTTGCCTGCCTGGCGCCGCGCGGGCTGTCGTTCGACGCGTGGATGTACCACTCGCAACTCGACGAGGCGCTCGATCTGGCGCGCGCCTTTCCCGACACCACCATCGTGCTCAACCATGTGGGCGGGCCGAGCGGCATCGGCCCTTATGCGGGCCGTCGCGCGGAGGTGTTCGAGGCCTGGCGCGCATCGATGCGCGCGCTTGCGCGCTGCCCCAACGCGATAGTCAAGTTAGGCGGCATGGGCATGCGCATGTTCGGCTTCGATTTCGCCGGCAAGCCGGTGCCGCCGGACTCACGCGCGCTGGCCGACGCCTGGGCGCCCTACATGCTGGAATGCATCGACACGTTCGGCCCCGAACGTTGCATGTTCGAGAGCAACTTCCCGGTCGACAAAGGCACCTGCAGCTACGGCGTGATCTGGAACGCGTTCAAGCGCATCGCCGCTTCGTTCGGGCCAGCCGAAAAGGAGGCCCTGTTCTTGCGCACGGCGGCGCGCGTCTACAGGATTGCGTTGCCGGCTTGAGCGCGCGACGCGAGTGCACTCCGCGATGGTCGCCTGAGCCGCAGTCGCAGGCGCGCTTGGAGCGCGCGCTTCGTCCCGATCGCGCTGCGCCCGGCCAAGCTCCCTTCAAACCCGATGCGTCGGCTCACCGCCCGCGAGAACGGTGCGGCAGTTGGCGAAGATCTGCGCGAGTTCATCGAGGGCGCCAAAGCGCGAGCCGCCGGCATAGTGCGGCGTCATGATGATGTTGGGCAGGGCATACAGCTTGTCGCCGGCGGCGCGCGGCTCCTCCCAGTGCACGTCCAGCCCGGCGCCGGCGATGAGGCCGGTGGCGAGTGCGGTATGCAGGTCGTTTTCATTGACCAGCTTGCCGCGGCTGGTGTTGACGAAAAACGCGCTGCGCTTCATCGCATTGAAGGTGGCCAGGTCGATCATGCCGCGATTGGCCGGCAGGTTGGCGGCGTTGACAGAGACGAAATCGGCTTGTGCCAACAGGACCTCCCGCGCGGCGAAACTGACACCGTATTCCTGCTCTTTCGCTGCCGGCAAGCGGTTGCGGTTGCAATACAGCACCTGCATGCCGAAGCCGCGCGCGATGCCGGCCATGATCGACCCCACCTCGCCTAAGCCGATGATGCCGAGCGTCTTGCCGTACAGGCCTGACAGGCCGGTGTAGCCGGTCCAGTTGTAGGCCACCGCGTCGATCGGCTTGACCAACGCCTGGTCCCAGCGTCCGGCACGGATTTGCGCATCGGCCGGCAACAGCTGCTTGGCTAAGGCCAGCATCAGCAGGATGCCGTGTTCGGCGGTATAGATGAGCGTCAGGCGCGGCATGCACGACACGTGAATGCCGCGCGCCTTCGCCGCCGCCAGGTCGATGCCGTCCGCGCGCGCGCCGAGGCGCTGGATCAGACGCAGCCTGGGGGCGGCGGCGATGCGTGCCGCGTCCATGTTGCCGCGCCGGAAGATGATGACGCTGGGGTCGGCCGCACGAATTTCGTCGGCTGTGGGCGCCAGACCCACGACCCCCACGCCGTCGCTTTCATGCAGACCGTCGGCGGTCGCGTAGACCGCCTGCGGGTCGGACGGCTCGGGGGAGAAAAACGCCCGCACCCAGTCGTCATTGATTTCCGGTGGCCGCGACAGGGCGTAGCGGGCCAGGCGGATGATGTGGTCGTCGTCTAGAAACGCGATCCTGCGATCGGACATGCGAAGGGGACTTTCAAGGAAGAGCGCCGGCGGCGCCCAAGGCCGGCGTTGGGAGGTGCGGGGCGCACGCTGTCGCGCGGTGCGTCACACGGTGCGTCACACGGTGCGTCACACGGCAAAGCGCGCTTGATATTACTATGCCGCCTTTGTCATTGATGACCGGCACGCGGGCAATCAACCGGAGACCAAGTCGTGAGCTTCAAGGACCGGGAGGCGTTCAACGCAAGTGCCGACGCGAAGGTCACACTGCCGCCGTACGGGTGGTCGACGGCGGCCTCTGCGCAAGCGCTGGGCCATCCGTGAATGGATGACGGAAAAAATCGTTGCGGCCAAAGGAGAATTGCATGTCGATCAAGACAAAAATCGCAGTCGCTTCACTGTTGCTGTTCTGCGCCGGCTGGGCGCGAGCCCAGTATCCGGACAAGCCGATCCGCATCATGGTGCCCTTCGTGGCCGGCGGCGTATCCGATAACGTGGCGCGCCAGGTATCGCTGAAAATCACCGAGCAGACCGGCAAGACCTTCATCGTCGAAAACCGTGGCGGCGCCGGCGGGCGCATCGGCTACGAGGCGGGCGCCAAGGCGGCGGCCGACGGCTACAACATCGTCGCCACCGACGCCACCTACACCATGCTGCCTGGCATATTCGGCAAGCTCAACTGGGAGCACGGCGACTTGACGCCCGTTCTCCTGATCGCGCAGATGCCCTTTGTCCTCGCCGTCAAGAGCGACAGCAAGATCAAGACCCTGGCCGAACTGGTGGCGCAGGCGAAGGCGAATCCGATGAAGATCAATTACGGCAGCTCCGGCAACGGTGGCGTCAACCATCTGGTGACCGAGTTGTTCTCCAAGAGTGCCGGTATCTCGATGCAGCAGATACCGTACAAGGGCATGGGTGACGCCGTGGTGGGCCTGCTCGGCAACCAGGTCGACCTGCTGGTGACCGCCATGCCCACCGGCCTGCCGCATGTGACCAGCGGCAAGATGACGGCGCTTGCAGTGTCCTCCGCCAGGCGCGCCACCGCCGCGCCGCAGATTGCCACCGCGACTGAACTGGGCGTGCCCTTCATCGCCAACAATTGGGTCGGCTTCACCGTGCCTAAGGGCGCGCCGAAGGAGGCCTACGAGTGGCTCTCCAAGGCGACCCTCGCCGCCATGGCCACACCGGACCTGCAGCAGCGCATCTTCGGCATGGGCGCCGAGCCCAACCTGCTGGTGGGCGAGGAATACGGCAAGATGATCGTCGGCGAAACTGCGCGCTGGACCGAGGTGATCCGCTCGGCGGGGATCAAGGTGGAGTAGGGCGCCCGCGCTTTCGGCGGCCTGACGCGGCAGACGGGTCCGGCGTAGCCGGCGCGTGATTGGCGCAGATGCCGGGCCGCGCCCGACGCTTACGGCCAGCAACGGGCTTGCGGCCATCACATCGCTTCCTGCTCCGTCAACCCAAGCTCCACCGCCTTGATCTGCAACGCCAGGTACTTCGAATTGATGCGGCACTGCGCGAAGCTGCCGGCGATGAACCACAGACCGGGCTGGCCGGTGTGCGTGAACATGCTGTTCAAC
>JAYVST010000269.1:0-5278 GCA_043775255.1 Burkholderiales bacterium | reverse complement strand
CGCGCGGCCGCGACGGCAGTTCGACCGATCCGGTCGCGCGTTTTCATCTCGGCAACGGCGCGCGACTGGCACGCGTGAACTGGATGGCAGACCTTTCACTCAAGGGGCTGGCCCAGGCGGCGGGGTTCATGGTCAATTACCACTACGTGCCAGCCGACATCGAGCGCAATCACGAGGCCTTTGCCAACCAGGGGGAGGTTGCGACCGTGCATGCGGTCAAGCGCCTGTTGCGCGACCCCGAGCCGATCCTGCGCCGGCAAGCCAGGACGGCCGGCGCGGCCGCCTGACGCGTCGGCGGTCGCGGCGGCGGTCGCGGCGGGACATCCGGTCACGGTCGTTGCGCCAGCCTCGCCAGCCGCGCCGCGCGAACGCCGGGTCGCCTCTAGGGGTTCGCCGCATTGACGCCGGGTCCGTGCGCGGGTAGTCTTCGCGACGCTCGAAAAGAGAAATCGAGAGATTCCACGGGCATCCTACGCACCCCGGAGACAAGATCAGGTGGCGTTGTTCCTTCAACTGGCTTTGAGCGGTATTGCCATCGGTTGCGTCTACGCACTCGTGGCGCTCGGCTTCGTGCTCATCTACAAAGCCACCGAGACGGTCAATTTCGCCCAGGGCGACATGATGATGCTGGGCGGCTTCTTCGCCTATACCGCCACCGCGCTGATGGGCTGGCCTTACTGGGCCGCGATCGTGTTCGCGCTGGTGGTGATGGCGCTGTTCGGCATGGCGGCCGAACGCATCGTCCTGCGCCCGGTATTGGGCCAGGCGCAATTCACCGTGGTGATGGTGACCATCGGCGTGGGTTACGTGTTGCGCGGCGTGGTGTCCATGGTGCCCGGCTGGGGCACCGACACCTACAAGATCGCCACCCCCTTCGCGGAAAAAGTGGTCAACATCGGCGGCGCCGCGATTTCGCTTGAGCAGCTCATGATCATCGTCATGACAGCGGCGCTGTGCGCGGTGCTGTTCGGCTTTTTCCGCTTCACCCGCATCGGCATCGCCATGCAGGCCACCTCGCAGAACCAGCTCGCGGCCTACTACATGGGCATTCCGGTGCGCCGCATCAATACCCTGATCTGGGGCCTGTCGGCGGCGGTCGCCACCTTCGCCGGCATCCTTTTGGCGCCGATCACCTTCGTGCATGCCAACATGGGATTCATCGGCCTTAAGGCGTTTCCGGCTGCGGTGGTGGGCGGCTTCGGCAGCATTCCGGGCGCCATCGCCGGCGGCATCATCATCGGCTTGGTCGAGTCGTTTGCCGGTTACTACCTTCCGGAGGGGTTCAAGGACATCGCCGCCTACATCGTGGTGCTGTTCGTCTTGATGGTGAAGCCATCGGGCCTGTTCGGCGAAAAGCTGCGGAAGAAGGTCTGATGCGCTTTCTGTTCAAGACCGCTTACGACCAGGACGTGCGCCTGTTCAAGGACGGCGTGCAGCTGTTCTGGTATGCCGCGCTGGCAGTCGCCCTGCTGGCGCTGCCTCTGCTCCTGCCGGAGTATCTGGTCGGCCAGATGGTGTTCATCCTGATCTACTGCATCATCGGCTTGGGGCTGATGCTGCTGATCGGTTTCACCGGACAGATATCGCTCGGGCACGCCGCCTTCCTCGCCGTCGGCGCCTATACAGAGGCGCTGCTTCAGGCCAGGGGCCTGCCGTTCGCTGTTTCGATCACAGCCGCAGGCTTGTTATCGGGGGTGGCCGGCATCATCGTCGGCCTGCCGGCGTTGCGGCTCAAGGGCATTTACCTGGCGATCGCCACCATGGCCTTCGGTTTCATCGTCGAGGAGGTGGTGACCCGCTGGGAGCATGTCACCGGCGGCAATTCCGGCAAGCAATTGAAGCAGATCGATTTCTTCGGCGCCACCATCGACAACGACGTGCGCTTCTACTATCTCTGCCTGGGGCTGGTGGCGATCATCCTCCTGGGCATGATCAACCTGATGCGCAGCCCTACCGGGCGGGCGTTCGTGGCCATCCGCGATTCGGAAGTCTCGGCGCAGAGCATGGGCATCCATCTGGCGCACTACAAGACGGTGGCCTTCGCGATTTCGGCGGCGCTGACCGGCGTGGCCGGCGCCCTGTATGCGCACAAGCTGCAATTCATCTCGCCGGAGCAATTCAACCTGCTGGTCTCCATCGAGATGGCCACGCTGGTGTTCATTGGCGGCCTGGGCTCATTCCACGGCGCGATATTCGGCGCCATCTTCATCATCGCGCTGCCGCAGGTGATCGTCTTCATGAAGGACTACCTGCCGGCCACTATCGCACAGCAGACCGGCCTGCAGCCGACCATTTTCGGGCTGATCCTGATCGGCTTCCTGCTGTTCGAGCCGCTCGGCATCTACGGGCGCTGGGTCAAGATCCGCACCTACTTCTCGCTCTTCCCTTTCTATCGCCGCGGCATGTTCCGGCGCCAGAAAACCTACATGAAGTCGGACCGGCTCAAATGATCGAACTTGCACCCGCCGGCACGGCTCCGGCCCGTACCGGCAAGGCCCCGGCCCGTACCGGCAAGGCCCCGGCCCGTACCGGCACGACTCCGGCCCGTTTCGGCACGACTCCGGCTCGTTTCGGCAAGGCTGGGGCCACTATCGGCGCGGCTCCGGCCCAAACCGACGGGAGGGCGTCGGCATGAGCTTCTTCAAGGCCGAGAACCTGTCCATCCAGTTCGGCGGTGTCCGGGCCGTCACCAATGTTTCGTTCGAAGTGCAACAAGGTGAAGTGTTCACCATCATCGGCCCGAACGGCGCCGGCAAGACCACCATCTTCAACCTGATCAGCCTGATTTATCCGCCGACGTCCGGGCGCATCATCTTCGAAGGGCGCGAGATTACCGGCATGACGCCGCATCGGGTTGCCAATCTGGGAATCGCACGCACCTTCCAGAACATCGAATTGTTCGAGCATGCCACCGTGCTGCAAAACCTCCTGATCGGGCGCCACAACCACGCCTCGACTTCGCTCTGGCAGGAGTTGCTGTTCCTGCCTGCGGTGCGGCGTGCCGAGATCGCTCATCGCGAGGCAGCCGAGAAGGTGATCGATTTCCTCGACCTGCAGCATCACCGCGACAGCTTCGTCGCCGGCCTGCCGTATGGGGTGCGCAAGGTGGTCGAACTGGGCCGCGCGCTGTGCATCGGCCCCAAGCTGTTGCTGCTCGACGAGCCGTCCTCCGGCCTCAATCCGGAGGAAACCGACGACATGGCGTTCTGGATCGAGGACATCAAGAATGATCTAGGCGTCACCGTGCTGATGGTCGAACACGACATGAGCTTAGTGTCGCGCGTTTCCGATACGGTGCTGGCATTGAGCCAGGGCGAGATGCTGTCCCTGGGCACATCGCGCGAGGTGCAGAGCGATCCCAAGGTGATCGAGGCCTATCTCGGGAAACAGGAATGAGCGATATCCTGGTTCTGAAGAACATCGAGTCGAGCTATGGCCCGGTGCTGGCCTTGCGCGGTGTCAGCCTCGCGGTTCCGGAGGGCAAGATCGCCACGGTGCTGGGCGGCAATGGCGCCGGCAAGAGCACGATTCTCAAGACGATCTCCGGCATCATCGATCCGAACAAGGGGCAGATCACCTATGCCGGAGCGGAGATCGCCGGCTGGGAGGCCGACCGCATCGTGCGCGCCGGCATCAGCCACGTGCCCGAAGGACGTGAGGTGTTTCCGCTCCTGTCGGTCGAGGACAACCTCAGGATGGGCGCCTACACCCGCGCCGACCGCGACGGCGTGGCGCGCGACACCGAGGCCGTCTACACCTATTTCCCCATCCTCAAGGAGCGCTCGAAGCAGGATGCGGGGCTGCTCTCCGGCGGCCAGCAGCAGATGCTGGCGATCGCGCGTGCCCTGCTCTCGGCGCCCAGGCTGATGCTGCTCGACGAGCCTTCGCTAGGCTTGTCGCCGCTGCTGACCAAAGAGATTTTCGAGATCATCCTGCGCATCAACCGCGAACGCGGCGCCACCATCCTCCTGGTGGAGCAGAACGCTCAGATGGCCTTGAAGACCGCCGACTTCGGCTATGTGCTCGAAGTCGGCCGCATCGTGATGGAAGACACCTGCGCCAACCTGATGCAAAAGGACGACATCAAGGAGTTCTATCTGGGCATGAAGGAAGAGGGCGCCCGCGGGCACCGGCGCTGGAAGAAGAAAAAGACCTGGCGCTAGCAGGCTCCGGGCACTTGCCTCTGCGGCCGTATGCGAATCCCGACCGAATGTCCGCTCCCGTCCTGGCGCTGGTCGCCATCCTGCTCTGGTCTTCGGCTGCCTGGTTGTCCCTCAAGCTGGCGCACATTCCGCCGTTCCTGCTGGTCGGCGTGAGTCTTCTGATCGGCGCCGCCTGCGGCGCGTCGCACCTCAGAGACTGGCGCGCGGCCACGCCGCGATTGCTGGCGCTGGGGGTCTACGGACTGTTCGGGTTTCATTTTTTTCTTTTCACGGCATTGCGTCAGGCGCCACCGATCGAAGCCAACCTGGTCAATTATCTTTGGCCCCTTTTGATCGTCCTGCTCGCCCCGCTGATCATCCCCGGCGTGCGCCTGAGGTCGCGCCATGTCATCGGCGGGTTAGCCGGGTTCGGCGGCGCTGTCCTGCTCGCGACCGGTGGCCGCTTCGAGGTCGATGAGCGCCACCTTTTCGGTTACGGATGCGCGCTGGCCTCTGCGCTGATCTGGTCAACCTACTCGCTCCTGACCCGGCGCGTAGCGCCTTTTCCGAGCGGAACGGTGGGCGCGTTTTGCGCTCTTTCCGGCATGCTTTCCCTGTTCTGCCACTGGCTCTGGGAGCCGCCGGCCAGTTTTGCGGCGGCAGACTGGCTGTGGGTCGCCGCGCTCGGCGTGGGGCCGCTGGGCATCGCGTTCTTCGTGTGGGACGCCGCAATGAAGCGTGGTGACCCGCGCATGATCGGCACCCTGGCCTACCTGACTCCGCTGTTGTCGACCCTGTGGCTTGCGCTGTCCGGCGTGGGCAGCCTTGGACCGTTGTCGCTCGTGGCGATGCTCGCCATCGTGGGAGGCGCGGCGATCGGGTCATTGCCGGGCAAACGGGCTTGACCGCGCATTCGCGCCGGTACAATGAGCCTTCTGCAGTGGTCGCGCGTTTTCCCGCCGCCGCCCGCCTCAACCGTTTTCGTCCATCTCTCATGACCAAACAGGAACTCCTGGCGCAACTCGCGCTGCCCGTGATCGGCGCGCCGTTGTTCATCGCCAGCAACCCGCGTCTGGTCATCGAGCAATGCAAGGCCGGCATCGTCGGCAGCTTCCCGGCGCTCAACGCGCGGCCGG
>JAYVST010000268.1:0-2069 GCA_043775255.1 Burkholderiales bacterium | reverse complement strand
CCGCTACGCGAGACGATGCTGAAGAATCTCTCCGTCGTGGAAGGGATGGATCTGAATTCATTGCTCAAGGGCGTGAACTGGGAATTCGAAACCTTCGGCGAATACATGGCGCAATTGCGCAGGGTCGGCCCTTATCTGAACACTGCCGTGTTCGCCGGCCATTCGGTGATTCGCACCACGGTGATGGGGGAAGCCGCTTCCGAGAAAGTCGAACCGAGCGCGTCGGAGTTGGCCAAAATGTGTCAACTCGTCCGCGAAGCGATGGACGCCGGCGCGATCGGCTTTGCATCGTCCTTCTCGCCCAATCACAGCGGATTCGGCGGGCGCCCCATGCCGTCGACCATCGCCTCGGAAGAAGAGTTGCACGCCTTGACCGGCGTATTGGGCGAAGTGGGGCGCGGGGTCTTCATGAGTGCGACCGGTTCGCGGGCCACGCCGTCGGTCATGGAATCGATCACCGCCGCCAATGGCCGCCCCTCCTTCATTTCGACCGTGCTCACGATGTACAACGAGGCCGCGCCGGAACGCGGTCTGAGTTACTACGAACAATGCGCGGCTGCGCAGGATCGGGGGCACGAGATGTATGTGTTGACCAGCTGCCAGCCGGTGTCCTTCGATTTCACCCTGACGGACCCGTATGTCCTGCTGTCGCACAGCGCATTCGACATGATCAAGGGCGCGTCGAGCGAAAAGCTCGAGCTGGTCTATGCCGACGCCTCGTTTCGTACGACATTTCGCGCCAATCTGGCGCAACCGAAAGCCGGCATCCTGTTCCTGGGCAACTGGGAACACATTTCGATCGGCCTCGCCACCATGCCGGAGCACGCCGCGCTTGAAGGCATGACCATAGCCGCGCTGGCGCGCCTGCGCGGATGCGATCCGGTCGATGCCTTTTTCGACCTCGCCTTGAAGGAAAATCTGGCGACCCACTTTATCGGCCAGTTCTTCCAGAATGTCGATGCAGGCGTGGCGCCGTTGCTCAAGCACCGCGCCGGGGTGATCACACTTTCGGATGCCGGTGCGCATCTGCTTTACATGTGCGACGCGGGCTTCGGTTTGCATTTCCTTGCGCATTGGGTGCGCGAGACCGGTCAATTCTCGCTCGAGGAAGGCATTCGCCGCCTGACCAGCCATCCGGCACAGTGCTTCCGCATTCCGGAACGTGGCCGTCTGGTGGCCGGAGCACCGGCCGACATGTTGTTGTTCGACCCGGCCACGGTCGGCATTTCGCGTCCGATCGGCAGGGCCGACCTGCCCGGCGGCGGTACGCGCATGGTGCGCGAACCGCGCGGCGTCCATGGCGTGTGGGTCAACGGCGTGCAAGTGCACGACGGCTCGAGCTACGTCCAACTCGAACGCGGCCCCGGGACCGTGCTGGATCGCTTCGACGCATAGGACGCGCATGACGCTCCGCATTGCCGCGCGCCAGCCCCGCGACAATGTGGCTTGCGCCGCACACGTCCTCAACCACGGAGAAACAGGAAATGGAATTCGTCAAGTATGACCAGAGCGGCGGCATCGTCACGCTCACCCTCAACAAGCCGGAGGAACGCAACGCCCTTTCGACCCCGGCGCAATGGGCCGAGGTGGTGGCCGCATGCGAGCGCGTGCGCGCCGACCTGTCGGTCAAGGTGATCATCCTGACCGGCGCGGGCAGCGCGTTCTGCGCCGGCGGCAATGTCAAGGACATGCGCGACAAGAAAGGGATCGCCGCCGGCTCTGCGCGCGAAATCGCCGACGGCTATCGGGCGGGCATCCAGCGCATTCCGCTGGCGCTCTACAACCTCGAGGTGCCCACCATCGCCGCAGTGAATGGCGCGGCAATCGGCGCCGGATGCGATCTGGCCTGCATGTGCGACATACGCATCGCCTCGACGAAAGCGAAGTTCGCCGAATCCTTCGTCAAGCTGGGCATCATTCCCGGCGATGGCGGCGCCTGGCTGCTGCCGCGCACCGTGGGCATGTCGAAGGCGGCGGAATTGACCTTCACCGGCGACACCATCGGCGCAGAAGAAGCGCTCGCATGCGGACTGGTCTCGCGTGTGGTCGCGCCTGAAGAGTTGCTTGGC
>JAYVST010000267.1:0-5248 GCA_043775255.1 Burkholderiales bacterium | reverse complement strand
GGTTCGGCCGCTATCGAGGCCGTGCGATCCCGCCTGATCGCCGGAAGTGGGCGCACGCCGGCGTCCCCGGCCGACCTGGCGCACCGCATCCTCAATTCGATGGTGGATCGATATCTGGATCTGCGCCAGCCCCTGACCGACAGGCTGGATCGCTGGCAACGCAACTTGCTTGATCCGCGGCGACCGTTCAACGATTGGCACGCGCTGCTCGAGCAACGCATCGAAATCCGCAAGCTCGAGCATCTCTGCGAAGAGCAGCGCGATGCGATTCAGGAGTGGCGTGACTATCGCCTGGAGGACATGACCGATGCGATGAGCGTCAAGCTCAACGACCTGCTCGAACATATCGCGCGGGTCCTCAATCATGCCCAGCGCCTCGAACAGACCGCCGAATCAGCGGTTCAGCTGCATTTCTCGGCCACGGCGCACCGTACCAGCGAAATCATGCGCACCCTAACCATCATCACGGCGATCTTCATGCCTTTGACCCTGATCACGGGCATTTTCGGCATGAACTTTCGCGCATTGCCAGGACAGGATCAGCCCTGGGGTTTCTGGGTAACGCTGGGCTGCATGGCGGTCGTCGCGGCCGTTCTACTGCTGTTGTTTCGCCACAAGCGCTATATCGACTCCAGCGAGCACCACCGCCGCTGACACGGAGCTATCGGCGGATTTCTCCGGCAACCCATTGGAGATAGGCCGCAAGACCTGCGACCAACGGCAAGGCAATGATCTCGGGAGTGTCGTATGGATGATGGGCACGAATCAGCGCTTCAAGTGCCGGGTACTTGGCGCGCGTGGTCTTGATGAATAGCGGGATTTCGTTGGTGGTTTCGACCCTTCCCTCCCAGCGATAGATCGATTCGCAGGGCGACATAATGTTGACGCAGGCGGCAGCGTCAGCCCCGACGATCTGCAACGCCAGCGCGCGGGCGATCGCGCCGTTGGGCGCATTGCAGATAACCAACCAGACTTCGTCCATGCTTTCCCAACGCTGAAATTTCAACGGTTGCGAATGCTGCGCGTTGCACGTCTTGCCGGGCGCGACGTTCAGGTAAGCAATCGCCGTCTGGTCAGAACCACGGCGATATAGGTGCCCGTCATCGCATAACCCAGCAGCACGGCAAGGTTGGTCAGCGGTGTCGCCGGCCATTGTCCCAGCAGCAAGGGGCGAACCAGTTCCACCGCATGAGTCAGTGGCAGTGTCTGTGAAATCCGGCCCAACCAATCCGGCAACTGGGATACCGGGAAGAATACGCCCGACAGGAATGACATGGGCGTGATCACCAATGTGAAGTAGAAGGTGAAGAAGTCATATCCTCGGGCCAGCGCATTGAACACCAGGCCGATCCCCGCGAATGTCAACCCGATCAACAGCACAACCGGCAGAATCAACAGCGAAACCGGCCCGTGCGCGAGGCCCAGAGCGCTCACCACCGCCATGATGGCCACGCCGCTCATCAGCGCCTTGGTTGCGGCCCAGGCCAGTTCACCGATGACAATGTCGTCAAGGTCGAGTGGCGCATTCATGATCCCGTCCCACGTGCGCTGGACATGCATGCGCGAAAACGCCGAATAGAGCGACTCGAAAGTTGCCGCGTTCATGGTGCTCATGCATATCGTCCCCGCCGCAAGGAACTGCACATAGGACACGCCGCCGACACTCGGCAGGAGGCTGCCCAGGCCATAGCCGAAAGCAACCAGGGCGATCATCGGGTCGGCGATGTTGCCAAGGATCGAAGCTATGGCCAGCTTCTTCCAGACTAGGAAGTTGCGCCGCCAGACCGGAAGCGAGCGCATGCTGGGTAGCGCAAACGAAAAGTCGTACATCACCGTCAATCCCGCAGTTCGCGCCCTGTTAGCTTGATGAAGACGTCTTCAAGATTGGCGGGCCGCTTGAGGTAGCGCAAGCCGGGACGATGCGCAAGGTCGTCCAGCAACGCGGCGCCATTCGCGGTATAGCAAAAATAGGTCTCGCCGCTCTTTTCGAGGCGCGTTGCCAGTGTCGGGCCACGCACCGACGCCCACTGCGCGGCTCCCTCGCCGTAGATCTCCACCACCTCAGGTTCGATCAGGTCCGCAATCATTGCGCGCGGGCTGTCTTCGGCGATCTTTCGCCCATGGTCGAGGATGGCAAGGCGATCGCACAAGCGCTCTGCCTCGTCCATGAAGTGGGTGGTGAGCAACAAGGTCTTGCCCTGGCTCATCAGGTGGCGCAAGCGCTCCCAGATCAGGTGGCGCGCCTGTGGGTCGAGGCCGGAGGTTGGTTCATCCAGAAATACCACGTCCGGGTCGTTGACCAATGCGCGCGCGAGCATAAGTCGGCGCTTCATTCCTCCGGACAGGGTCTGGATGCGCGCGTCGCGCTTGGTCTCCAGATTGGCAAGCTCAAGCAAATACGGTACGCGCGCATTGGCAGCGGCATCGCTCATGCCGAAATAGCGCGCATAGACGATAAGATTCTCCGCCACCGTGAAGTCCGGATCGATATTGTCCATCTGCGGCACCACGCCAACCCGTTGCCGCGCGAGTCGCGCGCTTGCCGGCACCGGGATGCCAAGCAGACTTATGGTACCGGCATCGGGCGCGGTCAGGCCAAGGCACATCCGCAGGGTGGTTGTCTTGCCGGCGCCATTCGGCCCCAAGAGACCAAAGCAGGTTCCCGGCGGCACCTCGAAGTCGAGGCCGGCCACGACAGCCGTCGTTCCGTAGCGCTTTTCCAGACCGACGACCTTGAGCGCCGGCTCCATCATCGTGCTCGCCCCGCGTTGCTGGGGAGGGGAAGTGTGGCTCGAAAAAAAAGCCGGGCAAGCCCGGCTTTTGCGTTCGGCATCAAGCGTCAAGTGGCGACTGCGGCTGTCTCCACAACCGCAGGCCGGTCCATCAGTTCCACCAGTGCCATCGGCGCATTGTCACCCTTGCGAAATCCGTACTTGAGGATGCGCAAATAGCCACCGTTGCGCTTGGCGAAGCGTGGGCCCAGTTCACCGAAGAGCTTGACCACGGTATCGCGATCGCGCAGACGTGCAAACGCCAACCGCTTGTTGGCCAGGGACGGGTTCTTGCCGAGCGTGATGATGGGTTCGGCCATCATCCGCAGTTCCTTTGCTTTCGGCAGCGTGGTCCTGATGACCTCATGCTTGAGCAGGGAAACCGTCATGTTGCGAAGCATCGCGACGCGATGCGCCGAGGTGCGGTTGAGTTTTCTGAGTCCGTGTCCGTGACGCATGATGTTTGCCCCTTAGGCTTTTTCGAGGCCCGCAGGAGGCCAGTTCTCGAGCTTCATGCCGAGCGTCAGGCCACGCGAGGCTAGTACTTCCTTGATTTCGTTGAGCGACTTGCGACCGAGGTTGGGCGTTTTCAACAGCTCGTTCTCGGTACGCTGGATCAGGTCGCCAATGTAATAGATGTTTTCCGCCTTGAGACAGTTGGCCGAGCGGACCGTCAACTCGAGATCGTCCACCGGACGCAGGAGGATCGGGTCGATCACACCCGGCTTGTCGGTTTCCTTCTCCGGCTTGGTGCCCTCAAGCGCTGCAAATATCGAAAGTTGATCGACCAGGATACGGGCAGCCTGCCGCACCGCGTCCTCCGGCTCGATCACGCCATTGGTCTCGATATCGACGACCAGACGGTCAAGGTCGGTTCGCTGCTCGACACGCGCCGACTCCACCGCGTACGAAACACGGCGCACCGGGCTATATGACGCATCCAGAACGATCTTGCCGATGGTCTTGGTTTCTTCATCGCCCACGATACGCACGTTGCCCGGAACATAACCGCGACCACGCTCCACCTTGATCTGCATGTCAAGCTTGCCGTTGCCGGCAAGATGAGCGATGTGATGGTCAAGATTGATGATGCGGACATCGTGCGGAATTTCAATGTCCTTCGCCGTCACCGCGCCCGCGCCGGACTTCTTGAGAGAGAGGAGCACTTCGTCGCGCCCTTCGAGTTTCATCACAACCCCTTTGAGGTTGAGAAGAATGTCCACCACATCTTCCTGCACGCCTTCGATGGTCGAATACTCATGCACCACGCCGGCAATCGTCACTTCGGTGGGTGCATATCCGTCCATCGACGAGAGCAGAACGCGGCGCAAGGCGTTACCAAGCGTGTGGCCGTAACCGCGTTCGAACGGCTCCATCGTGACTTTCGCGTGCGAGGGACCGAGATCCTCGACGTTTACGATCTTCGGCTTCAAGAAACCCGAGTTAGCCATGTGATCCTTCCAATCAAAAAAATCAACAGCGGTTGCGCCACCAGAGTGCGATCAGCGCGAGTACAGTTCAACGACCAGGCTTTCATTGACGTCCTGGGCGATTTCGCCGCGGTCCGGAAGCGCCTTGAACGTTCCTATCATCTTGGCGGTATCCACATCGACCCAGGAAGGAAAGCCCGCCTGTTCCGCCAGGGAAACCGAATCCTTGATGCGCAGCTGCCCTCGCGACTTTTCGCGCACGGCGACGACGTCGCCCGGCTTGACTTGCACCGAAGCGATGTTGACGGTCTTGCCGTTGACTTCAATCGCCTTGTGGCCGACCAGCTGCCGTGCTTCGGCCCGCGTGGACCCATAGCCCATTCGATAAACGACATTGTCAAGCCTGGTCTCGAGCAGATGCAGCAGGTTTTCGCCGGTATTGCCTTTGCGGCGTACCGCCTCTGCATAGTAACGTCGGAACTGACGCTCAAGCACGCCGTACATCCGGCGTACCTTCTGCTTTTCGCGCAACTGCTTGCCGTAGTCGGAAAGCCTCTGCCCGGACTTCAGGCCGTGCTGACCAGGCGCGACTTCGGACTTGCATTTGTCCGAGAACGCCTTGCGGGCGCTCTTGAGGAATAAATCGGTGCCCTCGCGGCGCGAGAGCTTACACTTAGGGCCTGTATAGCGAGCCATTGTTTCAGTTTCCCCTATTCAATATTGCACAACGGGGTTCGACGCCAAAAAAAAACCCCGCCCCGCAAGCCGCAACGAGACGGAATACGCCAGACATCCGATCTAGATGCGGCGTCTTTTGGGAGGCCGGCACCCGTTGTGAGGTACCGGCGTCACGTCGGTTATGCTGGAAATCTTCATTCCCAACGCGTTCAAGGCGCGCACCGAGGATTCACGGCCGGGGCCGGGTCCCTTGATGCGCACTTCGAGGTTCTTTACACCACACTCCACCGCGACTTTTCCCGCAGCCTCGGCCGCAACCTGCGCGGCGAACGGAGTCGACTTGCGTGATCCCTTGAATCCCGCGCCGCC
>JAYVST010000266.1:0-10495 GCA_043775255.1 Burkholderiales bacterium | reverse complement strand
CAGGCCCATGAAACCGAGCATATTCGCAGTCGCCAACCAGAAGGGTGGCGTCGGCAAGACCACCACCTGCGTCAATCTCGCTGCGGCGCTCGCCCTGTCCGGCCAGCGCACGCTTCTGGTCGACCTCGACCCGCAGGGCAATGCGACCATGGGTTGCGGCATCGACAAGCGCTCGCTGGAGACTTCGGTGTACCAGGTTCTGCTTGGCATGGACGTCGCGGCACAGGCGCTTCAGGTATCGCCAACGGTCGTGCCGGAGGGAGGTGGCTGCCTGCATGTGCTTCCGGCCAACCGCGAACTTGCCGGGGCCGAGGTTGAACTGGTGGATGTAGAGTCGCGCGAAACCCGTCTCAAGGCGGCCTTAACGGCGGTATCGGATGACTACGATTTTGTCCTCATCGATTGCCCGCCTTCGCTCTCCATGCTCACGTTGAACGGCCTATGTGCCGCGCATGGGGTGATCATCCCGATGCAGTGCGAGTACTACGCGCTGGAAGGATTGTCCGATCTGGTCAACACCATCAAGAAGGTGCATGCCAACCTGAACCGCGACCTCGCCATCATCGGCCTTTTGCGGGTGATGTACGACCCGCGCTCGACCCTCACTGCGCAGGTATCGGCGCAACTGGAACAGCATTTCGGCGAGAAGGTGTTTCGCGCCATCATTCCGCGCAACGTCAGGCTGGCCGAGGCGCCGTCGTTTGGCCAACCCGGCGTGGTGTTCGATCGCGCCGCCAAGGGTTCGGTTGCGTACCTCGAATTCGCTGCGGAAATGATTGCGCGGGTGCGCAGTGCCTGACGTGAGCCGGGCCGAAACGCGCGGGGCTTCGCCGATGCGGCCTGCCGTCCGTTTACACCCTGCAAATGCCGCTTGCCTCCTAAAGTAAATCGCCACACCCCCATGACGACATCTCCAAAAAAGCGCGGGCTCGGGCGCGGACTCGACGCTCTCCTGTCCGGCCAGGGGTCCGATGCCGCAGCGCCTGACCGTACCTCGGTGCTGCCGCTCGGATTGTTGCAGACGGGCAAGTACCAGCCGCGCACGCGCATGGATCCGGCGTCGCTGGCCGAACTTGCCGCATCGATCAAGGCGCAGGGGGTGATCCAGCCGATTCTGGTGCGCAGGTTCGGCTCGTCGGCCGCTGGCGACCGCTACGAAATCATCGCCGGCGAGCGCCGCTTTCGTGCCGCGCAGCAGGCCGGTCTTACCGAAGTGCCGGTGGTGGTGCGCGATGTCGCCGATGAAGCCGCGCTGGCGATGGCTCTGATCGAAAACATCCAGCGCGAGGATTTGAACCCGCTCGAGGAAGCCCAGGGGTTGGCCCGGCTGATGCGCGAGTTCAACCTGACCCAGGAAGCGGCCGGCCAGGCAGTCGGGCGTTCGCGCAGCGCGGCGGCCAACCTGTTGCGGCTGTTGCATCTGCCCAAGCCGCTGCAGGACATGCTCCACGAAGGCACGCTCGACATGGGTCATGCCCGTGCCCTTTTGACACTCGACGCCGCGCGCCAGATCGAGTTGGCTGGGGTCATTGTCGCGCGCGGCCTGTCGGTGCGCGATGCCGAGGCACTGGCGCGCAAGACGGCTGACGGCGGTGCAGGCAAGGCAAGCCGCAAGTCGGCTGCGCGCTCGCGCGATCTGGTCAGCTATGAGGAATCGGTGGCCGATGCGCTTGGCACCAAGGTCGAGATACTGCCGTCAAAAAAAGGCGGCCGTCTTGTGATCCACTACAGTAGCAACGACCACCTGGCCGACTTGATGAAGCAGATCAAAAAGTAAAGGCTTGAGGTCCGTGCCGCGCCTCAAGCCTTTTGCATTGCCGCAACCGACGCAGCTTTGACGCCGGCCAACCGAGCCGGCGCACCTTGCTGGTTACTTCTTCAGCTCAACCCACGCAACGCAAAAACCGCTGGGCGAAATTTCGGTGTCGCCAGGCAGTATCTTGCAACCGCCCTTGTCTTTCGGCGTCTTGCCGGGCACCCACTGCAAGCAGTTGTCGCAGCGCTTGGTGTCGCTGGGTGTTTCCTGATATTTCAGCGAGGTGCGTAACGCATCGTTCTTAGCCGCCAGGCTTTGGCGGGTGAAGAACACGAGAGGGGCTGCAACGGCGGCGCCGGTTGCGGCTTTCAGCCAGACGCGACGGGAATTCTGCACGTAAGTCTCCTAAAGGGTTGGAAAATTAGAACAATGCCAAGAACAAAGCCTTGGCTAACGGCGAAATAGCCGGGTGTAGACAAAGTAGTCGGCGCCAATGTGCGAAAGCTGCAACACCTTGGCCCGACTGATCTCAAGGTTAACGCGCACCCGCGAAGCTCGGTTTACCTGTCATGCGCGGCCGCGCGCGTGCAGCGTCCGGGCGCTTCGGTACGCCAGTTCGCGCAGCGCTGGGTCGCCAACCGTTGCCGGTGCGCGCCTTGACATGGGCGCTGGGGCGGCGCGAAGGCAGCACTTTCGGCTCCAGGCCGGGCACGACCTGCACGTTGATCGACTGCGCGGTCAAACGCTCGATCTGCTTTACCTGGGCATGGTCGCGCACACCGGCCAGCGAAATCGCGATGCCCGAACGGCCCGCGCGGCCGGTACGGCCGATGCGGTGGACATAGTCCTCGGCCACGCGCGGCAGGTCGAAGTTGAATACATGGGTGATGGTTTGCACGTCGATGCCGCGCGCGGCGACATCGGTGGCCACCAGGATCTTGACGTTGCCGCGACGCACGTTGCCCAGGGTGCGATTGCGCTGGCCCTGGTTCATGTCGCCGTGTAAAGCCGCAGCCGAGAAACCCTGGCTGGAAAGGGCGTCGGCCACTTCGTCGGCGGCGCGCTTGGTCGAGGTGAATACGATCGCCTGATCGACGTCCACGCCGCGCAGGTAATGGTCCATCAGGCGCATCTTGTGGCGCTGGTCGTCGGCATAGTGCAGCACCTGCTCGATATTCTCGTGGCGGGTCTGGGCATTGCTGATTTCGATGCGCCTGGCGTCGCGGGTGAGCTTTTTCGCCAAGGCGCCGACGGTACCGTCGAGGGTGGCGGAGAATAGCAGGGTCTGGCGCGATGCCGGGGTGGCGGCAACCACCGTCTCGATGTCTTCAATGAAGCCCATGTCGAGCATGCGGTCGGCTTCGTCGAGCACCAGGATTTCCAGGCGCGCGAAGTCGATGCGGCCGGCGCGCATGTGGTCTAGCAGGCGTCCGGGGGTGGCGACGAGAATGTCGACCGGCCCCTTGAGCAGCCGGTTTTGCACCGGATAGGGCATGCCGCCGAGAATGCTGACAACGCGCACGCGGCGCATGAACTTGCCGTAGGTTTCGGCGGCCTTGGTCACCTGCAGGGCAAGCTCGCGGGTGGGGGCCAGCACCAGCATGCGCGGACCATAGCTGCGGATCGTGGGGGCGACAGCCAGCGCTTCGAGGGCTGGCAGCATGAAGGCAGCGGTCTTTCCGGTACCGGTCTGGGCCGACACCAGCAGGTCCTGGCGGGCAAGCGCGGCCGGAATGGCTGCGGTCTGAACCGGGGTCGGTTCGGTGTAACCAGCGTCGACGACGGCTTTGACGATAAGGGGCGACAGCCCCAGGGATGCGAAAGGCATGAAATTCCTTCTTGGCGTCCGCAAACGCAACAGGCGCGGCTACGGAGTGCCGAAATACGCGTATCGACCACGGCACAAAGCCGCGATTCATGGAATCACCGGCGCCAACCGGGGACACGCGCAATTCCGAAGAAGGAACGACGGGGAAAGGTCAGGGACGATGGACGGTGGTGTGGCAGACAGGACACTGAAAACCAGCGATTGCCAGGGTACAACGCCACACAGCCATTCACTATACTGTATATGTTGCGTCGCCGCAAGGATCGATTGTACAAATGCACGTAGTGAGCGTGATTTCCCGGTTTCAAACCAAGGCTTTGGGCGCTTGCGGGCCTACCACCAAACGCGGTACCGTCCCTGTTCAGGCAGCGGCCGTTGTGTAGCGAAGCCCTATGGCATGTGCCGCCCGGCGCGGCAGAGGTTCAACTACAGAATCAGCCACCTTTTCGACTCGCATCGTAACGCTGGTCAAACGATGCCTTCCTCGGCGTACGGGATATTGGATTCGATCCGTTCGTAACCCATGCGGCTCAAGTCCAGCGACCGGAATTGCCGGTGGACGATCAGCTCGGCAATGCCGCGGCCTGCGGCAGGGGCGTGCATCATGCCGTGTCCCGAAAACCCGGCGACGGTATACAGGTTTGCCAGCCGGCTATTCCAGGCGCCAATCACCGGGTTGCCGTCGAGCTCGTTGACTTCATAGAGCCCTGACCAGGTTCGGTGACATTTGGCGGCCTCGAATGGCGGAAAGCGCGCGGCCACTGCCGGCCAGACGACGCGCTCGAAATAGTCGTGATCGACCTCGAAGTTGTAGCCGCGCTCGGCGCTGCCATCGACTAAGCCGCCCGAAAAGCCGTCGCGTTCGGATCGAAACGCCAGGCGGGCAACGTCCTTGACGTAGGGAAGCCGCTCGATCGGCGCTCCGGCGGTGAAGTAGTGCTCGAAGCGCCGCAGCGCCGCGATGGGTAGACGCATGCCGAACTTGGCGGCGACATCACCGGCCCAGGCGCCGCAGCAGTTGACGAACGCGTCGGCTTCGATGCGTGTTCCTCCGAGAAGCGTGATCGCCCGCGCCTTGACGGCATCCACATGGGCGTCCACAAGGCGATCGCAGATGTAGGTGGCGCCCAACTCGACTGCCTTGCGGCGGAAACCCCACAACAGTCCGTTCGGGTCGCACCAGCCGTCATGCGGGGTATGGGCGCCGGCGCCCAGATCGGCCACGTTCATCGACGCAAACCTGGCCTTTAGTTCTCCGCGAGAAAGCAGATCGACCGTACAGCCGTGGGCGCGTTGCTGCGCGACGTTTTTCTCCAGGCTCGCGACTTGCTGCGGCGGTACGATGAAGAGATACCCTCCCTCGACCCAGTCGACCGGCGCGGGCCGATCGCCGGTAGCCATGGTCTCTTCGAACTTCCTGATGAAGTCGATGCTGAACAGAGACATCGCGATGTTCTCGGGGCAGGTGAACTGGACCCGGCAACCGCCCGAGGCGCGCAGTGCCGACGCGAATTCGTAAGTAGGGTCCGGCTCGATGACGCAGACCGACATGTGCGGCGCTTCCCGGAGCAGGAAATAGGCGACGCTGGAACCGACGATGCCGCCGCCAATGACGACCACATCGAATTTTGAGGGATAGGCCATGGGCGTCCTGGCGATGGGAGAGACGGAATTGTCGGAGGCCACCATAGAATTGTCGGGGGCTACCCTAGCAGCCTGTCGGACTTAGGGAGCGTCGGCTGCAAATCGGCCGCAGCGGTCCATTTTTCACCGCCTTCTTGTCCCATAGCCGGGCTATGGGACAAGAAGGCGGCAAAAACTGTCCTCGCTGGGGCCGATTTTCGCTTTCGACGCCCAAGTCCGACAGGCTGCTAGTCATGGCAACAACGCGTCTCCGGTGCGGTCGTCGGTTCAATGCGGCACGCGGTGGATCGGTGTTGTACCGGCTGGGCGACGCAACGGCGTGACCCGGCGCGCGCAAGAGTGACGCGGCAGTGATCCGCCCGGCGAATCGACAAAGGTCTGCGGCCCACGCGCGTCGCGCCACCGGCGCCGCAGGTAATCGCGGCCCGGTCAGATCTTGAAGCGCTCCAGCGTCTCCGGCGCAAACAGTTCCTCCGGCGCGACCAGGCGCTTCGACAGACCTTGCTCGTGGTGATAGCGCAGGAAAGTACGCAAGGTATCGACGTTGGGTGCGAGGCCATAGGGCCAGTAGTCCTCGCCCATTTCGCGAATGGCCTCCTCGACGTGGGCGTTGAGCCAGGGCAGCATACCTTTCAGGGCCGCAGTTTCGCGTAACGACGCATAGGTGATGCGCTGCGCCTCGATGAACGCCTTGGTCAGCGACTGCGCGATCCAGCGGTTGGCTTCGTACACCTCGCGGCGAATGGCGACGGTATGCATGATCGGAAACATGCGCGTCTGGCGGTAGTAGGCGCGCTCGACCTCGGGGTAGTTCTCGAACAGCCGCACCACCCGCGTGTCGCCGGGCTTGTAGGTCGACGGCATGCGCGCGGTGTAGAGGGCGTCGATATCGCCGGCTTGCAGCATTTTCGCCAGGGTTTGTGTCGGGCCGATCGGTTGTACCTTGATGTTGGGGGGCAACTCGAGCTTGAGCTTTTCGTCGCGGTTCGGTTCCTCCTCGCCGCCTGTCATGTAAGTGACGCTGTCGACCGGCACGCCGTAGTGGTCGGAGAGAATGCCGCGAATCCACACCGGCGCGGTCATCTGGTACTCCGGTACGCCGATGCGCTTGCCGATCAGGTCGCGCGCTTCGTGGATGCCGGACCCTGCATGCACATAGATGCACGAGTGCCTGAAGTAGCGCGACGGAAATATCGGGATGGCTACAAACGGCCGTTCCGCCTTCTGCAGCGAAACGGTGTAGGAGGACAGAGACATCTCGGCCAGATCGAACTCGCGGTTGCGCAGCATGCGGAAGAAGGTTTCCTCCACCGGCATGTTGAGGTAGTTGAGGTCGATGCCGTCGGGCACGACGCTGCCGTCCATCAGGGCGCGGGTGCGGTCGTAGTCCCAGCAGCCGAATGAGAGTCGCAGTCTTGACATGGGTTCCGTTCTGCCCGCCGGCCGCCGGTCGAACCGAACGAGCGGGCCGGGCGGGTCTTGAAAGGGTTTTATTCGGCCTTCAGGCCGGCCGTCTTGATGGCGCGCGCATCCCGTTCGGCTTCGCGCTCGAGCACGCGGACATAGTCGGCCGGGCCGCCGCCGATCGGCTCGATGCCGGCGGTGTTGAAGGTCTGGATGGTGTCGGCTTCCTTGACCAACTTCGCGACTTCCTCGCTGATTTTCACGATCACCGCACCCGGCGTCTTCGCCGGCGCGAAAATGCCGATGTTGGGCGCGAAATCGAAGCCGGGGATCAATTCGCCCAGCGCAGTTACGTTGGGCGCGAATACCGAACGTTTGGCGGTATTGACCACCAGCAGCTTGACCTGCCCGCCCTTGACGAAACCCGTGAGGGAGGGAAAGGCCGAGAACACCATCGCCACCTGGTTGCCCACCACCGCCGGTACCGACTGTCCGGTGCCCTTGTAGGGAATGTGGCGGATATCGAGTCCCAGCGCCGCCTTCATCGCCTCGGAGCACAGGTGGTGCGTGCTGCCGATGCCGGAGGAGCCGTAGGCGAATTCACCCGGTTTCGATTTGATCAGCGCTATCAGCTCCTGGAACGTGTTGGCCGCAACCGACGGGTGGACCGCCAGGAACAAGGGCGCGGTGGCGATCAGCGAGACCGGCAGGAAGTCCTTTTTCGCGTCGTAGGCGATGTTCTTGTAGAGCAACGGATTGATGGTCATCATCGAATCGTCGGTCAGAAGCAGGGTGTGCCCGTCGGCCGGGCTCGACATCACCGCCTGTGCCGCTACCACGCCGTTGGCGCCCGGGCGGTTGTCCACCACCACCGACTGGCCGATACGTTCGGAGAGTTTTTTCGAGACCACGCGGGCCACGGTGTCGGGCAAGCCGCCGGGCGAATAGGGCACGATGAATCTGATCTGCTGCGACGGATAGGTCTGGGCGAACGCCGATCGCACCGGAACCGGCCCCAGCACGAACGCGCCGACGGCGCCCAACAGACGACGTCTGTTCATGAACTCTCTCCTGTGGTGCTTGATGCGGTCAGGGGTCCGGCCCCCGGGTTCGCCGCTAAGCCGCCGCTAAGCCGCCGCGATGGCGGACGCGATGTCGTTTGGGGTGCGGATGTTACGCCAGTCGATTGTCTTGGGCAGCACCGCCTGGAACGAGCAGGTGTCCAGCGGCACCTGCGCCGAACCGGTGCCGATGGCGCTCTGGCCGTCGCGAAATGCCGTCACGGCGGCCACCATCTGCTTGCGGAACTCGACCACCGCCTGGTCACTCGCGCCCAGGCGTTCCAGCGAACGGTCGGCGATCGGCCCCATGGTCATCCACATGGCGATGTCCTGGTTCGGAAAGCCGGTGATGCCGGTGAAATTGCCCGCCCGCATGGCCTGTCGGTCCTGCCCGAAACGGTTGTCCATGTTCGCCTTCAGGCGGTAGTTCTCATCGAGCGTGGCGCCGGGACGCACATTGAGGAATGTTCGCCATTCCCCGGTATCGGGCGTAGTGGCCGGGTCGCCCCAGGCCAGGAAGTAGAAAGCGGTATGGGTGTCATCGACCGGCACGTTGACGTTGGCCACGTTGTACAGGTTGTTGGGCGGCACCAGTACCGTGAAGGGCGCCACGAACACGGTGGTGCGCACATACTCATGCGTTGCGGCATTGGCGATCGGGCGGCGCAGCGCCGCATAGCGAAACCCGTAGTCGGTGTGCTGGACCTGCAGGCGCGGCGACTTGTCGGTGGACGGGCGCAGCCAGTTCTTGTCGGTGGCCTCGCCGGCGGCAACGCGCGCGGGCACGAAGTCGGACGAATGCAGGCTGGAGCTGTGCGCGGAGTCGATCGCGCCTTCCAGGATCTGCGCCCAGTTGCACGCAATGATCGCCTTGGCGATCGACACCCGTACTTGGGCGGAGGGCGCGAAGGGCGGCGCCTCGAACGCCGGCACGCTGTCATCGGCCGAGTTGCGCGGGCCCATGTAAGACCACACCCACCCGCCCCACTCCTGCACCGGATAGGCGCGATGCTTGACCTTCTGTCTCTGCGCACTGCCGGCGGGCTCGGACGACATCTCGACAACATTGCCTTCGACATCCATCTTCCAGCCATGGTACAGGCAGCGCAGGCCGCATTCTTCGTTGCGGCCCAGCACCAGGGAGGCGCGGCGGTGCGGGCAATACTCGTCCATCACCCCGACCCGGCCGTTGGTGTCGCGGAACACGACCAGATCCTCACCGAGAATGCGCGCCTTCACCGGTGTGCCGTCGGGTTCGGGGACTTCCTCGGTAAGCGCCACCGGAATCCAGTGCCTGCGCATCAGTTTTCCCATCGGCGCATCGCCCTCGACGCGGCACAGTAGGTCGTTTTCTTCCTGGGTGAGCATGTGGTTCTCCGGCTGCCAGCCGCACTTTTAGGTGCGGATTACTTGGCAAAGCTTAGATGTCTAAGTAATATACCGGAAGAGTCTAAAAGGCCGGGCCAGGCGTGTCAATGACCGGTCCGGACGGCTGCCCGGTCCGGACGGCGAACCCGTTTCCCAAAAGGTGAGTCCCATGGCCGCAGACCCGGCTCAGGAGTCGATGAAGCTCGTCGTACAGTGCCGCCGCGACGTGGCCAACGGCATTGTCGAATTCACCCTTGCGCGTGCCGACGCAGGCGAATTGCCGCGCTTCGAACCCGGCGCGCATATCAGCGTGCTTACCCCTGCGGGGTTGAAGCGCAAGTACTCGCTGATCAACCCGCCAGGTGAGCGGCGGCACTACGTGATTGCCGTGCGCCGTGACGGCAACGGCCGCGGCGGTTCGGTCAGCATGGCCGATGGTGTCGCTGCGGGCGCGCCGATCGAGGTTTGCATTCCTGACAACGCTTTTCCGCTTGCTGCCGGCGCCAAACGCTTCCTCTTCATTGCCGGCGGCATCGGCATCACCCCGATCCTCGGCATGATTCGCCATCTGCAGGCGGCAGGCATGGCTGAAAGTGCCCAACCCTTCAACCTGATCTACCTGACACGCGGCCGCGCAGATACGGCCTACCGTGACGTACTCATCGGCCCCGGCTTGGGGGCGCGCGTCGTGCTGCATCATGACCACGGCAATCCTGCCGAAGCCTACGACCTCTGGCCGGCGCTCGAACGTCCTGCACCCGGCACCCACGTGTATTGCTGCGGGCCGCGCGGCCTGATGGACGCGGTGCGCGACATGACCGGCCACTGGCCCGAGACCGGCATTCATTTCGAAAGCTTCGGCGCCGGCGATGCCGCGCTGTTCGAACCCAACCAGGCGTTCACCGTTCGTCTGGCGCGTTCGGGCAGCACGATCGAGGTCGACACCGATCAGACCGTGCTCGAAGCCCTGCATGCCCATGGATGCCGGGTGATGAGTTCTTGCGAGGCCGGTTCCTGCGGGTCTTGCCGGACCACCTATTTGTCGGGCGACGTCGAGCATCGCGACATGGTGCTGAGTGAAACCGAAAAGGCGGACCAGGTCATGGTATGCGTCTCGCGCGCGCGCGGCGGCATTCTGGAGCTGGACCTATGAGCGCGTCCGGGCAGCGCAGGCTTCGCATCGGCGCCGCCGGCCTCGGCCGCGCCTTTACTCTGATGCTGCCGACTTTTCGCGCCGACCCGCGCGTTGATCTGGTCGCCGGCGCCGATCCGCGGCCGGAAGCGGGTGAGCGGCTGGCGGCGCAATTCGGCGCCCGCGTGCATGCCGACGTTGCGTCGTTGTGCGCCGATCCGGCGGTCGATCTGGTCTACATCGCCACGCCGCATCAGCACCATGCCGAGCATGTGCGGATCGCCGCAGCACACGGCAAGCAT
>JAYVST010000265.1:0-7221 GCA_043775255.1 Burkholderiales bacterium | reverse complement strand
TCTTGTCCCCTAGCCGGGCTATGGGACTGCGAATGCGGCAAAAACTGTCCTCGCCGGGGCCGATTTTCGCTTTCGACGCCCCAAGTCCGACAGGCTGCTAGGAATTGATTTGCGTCAATCACGCGGACAATGGGTTGCCTGTTCAACGTCGGCGTTCCGACTCCAAACTGCTACGATAGCCCTGTCATGCAGATCCATCAATTGCAAATCACCTTCGACCCGGCCGAAGACAGGCTGCGCATGCGCCTGTCGACGACCACCGGCGACGAGTTCCGCCTGTTTCTGACGCGGCGCTTCGTGCGCCTCCTTTGGCCCGAACTGGCCAGAACCACCGAAGCGACAGCGGCGATCAAAAGCCCGACGCCGATCGCGCGCCGCGAAGTGGTGGCGTTCGAACGCGAAAAGGCACTGGCGGCCTCCGACTTCAAGACCCCCTTTCAGGAACCCGGCCGCGAGGCGCCGCGGCGCTTTCCGCTGGGCGTAGCGCCGTTTCTGGCCACGCGCGCCCAGGTCAAGGTCGAGCGCCCGGGCGCCTACCGGCTGACGCTCGACCCGCAGTCCGGGCGCGGCGTCGAACTGGGCTTGGATGACCGCCTGATGCACTCGTTCTGCCAGCTCATCCTGTCTGCCGTGCGCGGCGCGGACTGGGACTTGCCGTCCCTGGCAGGCGGCCCTCAGCCCCACCAGCCGCCGGGATCGGTCCCGGATGCCCCGCCCAGGGTACTCAATTGATGCCGCAGCACTGCCGGCGCACGCCGCGAGAACCGCCACCCCCATGACGCCGCTTCTCGAGCGCATCGGTAAATACGACATCGTGCGCGAACTCGGGCGCGGCGCCACCTCGCATGTCTATCTCGGGCGGGACGGCTTTTCCGGCCGCGAGGTCGCAATCAAGGTGTTCAATTTTGCCGATGACCCGGAGTCGGAGCAAGGTGGACGCTCGATGCGGCGCAAGGCCTTCATCGCCGAAGCCGGCTTGGTCGGACGGCTCACCCATCCGCACATCGTCGCGATTTACGACGCCGCCAGCGAAGACCAGCTCTCCTATGTGGTGATGGAGTATGTCGCCGGCGGCACCCTCGACGCGCACACCGACGCGCAGAGCCTGCTGCCCTTGCCGCGCGTGGTCGAAATCGTCTTCAAATGCGCGCGTGCGCTCGAACTGGCCATGCGCGAGGGCGTGATCCATCGCGACATCAAGCCCGGCAACATCCTCATCACCGAAAGCGGCGACATCAAAATTTCGGATTTCGGCGCCGCCCTGCTCGCCAAGCGGGCCGGCGAGATCACCCGCACCCTGAGCGGCACCGGCGACTCCGTGATCGGCTCGCCCGCCTACATGTCGCCGGAGCAGATCCGCAACGACATCCTGACCCATCAGAGCGACATTTTTTCCCTCGGCGTGGTGATGTATCGCCTGCTCACCGGAAGGCTGCCGTTCACCGCCGGCAATCAGATGGGGCTGGCCTACGCGATTCTCAACACCGAGCCGCCGCGCCCGTCCGAATTGCGCCCCAACCTGCCGCTGGTGCTCGACGGCATCATCATGCGCTCGCTCGCGAAGACCTGCGCGGCACGCTACCAGACCTGGGCGGAATTCGGGCGCGACCTGACCCAGGCCTTCGCCGAACTGCGCGCCCAGGGCCTGCCGGCCTCGGATTCGGAGCAGTTCGAGGCCCTGCGTGCGCTCACGTTCTTCGCCGGCTTCAGTGACGCCGAGTTGTGGGAACTGGTACGCATTTCAACCTGGCGCAAGCCCGCGCGCGGCGAGGTGCTGATCCGCGAAGGCGATGTCGGCGACGCGCTCTACGTATTGGTATCCGGCGAAGTCGAGGTGTCGATACGCGGCCAGCGCGTCTCCACGGTCAAGCCGGGCGGCTGCTTCGGCGAGATGCTGTATTTCCAGGACCACAGCGCCAAGCGCAGCACCACCGTCACCGCCCATGTGCGCTCCGAGGTGATCGAACTGAAGGCGCAGGCCATGCGTGCCGCCAGCGACGCGGTGCAGGCGGAATTCAACAAGGCCTGCATGCGCGTGCTGCTCGACCGGGTCGGCAACATCAACGTGCGCTTCGCGATGCTCAAGGCCGCCGAATAGCGCGCGGCGCCGCCGGCGCGCTGTCCGGATCAGTCGGTCAGCACCCGCCAGGTGGCGATGCCCGCAAAGGTGGCGATGAGCGAGCCGGCCAGATGCAGGCCCGCATGCGTGAAGGCGGCGCCAAAGCGCCCCATCTGCAGCAACGCCACGTTTTCAGCAGAAAAGGTGGAAAAGGTGGTCAGCCCGCCCAGAAATCCGGTGATGATGAACAGGCGCCACTGCGCATCCACGCCGGCATGGCTGCCGAAGAACGCCACCGCGATTCCCACCAGGTAGCCGCCGATCAGGTTCGCCGCCAACGTTCCGAGCGGCAGCGACGGATGCACCGCATTCAGGGAGGCGCTCAGCATCCAGCGTCCCCAGGCGCCCAATGCAGCGCCGATGCCGACGGCAACAAAGCCGGCGGCGTTCACGTCAGGAACCATCACTGCGTGCGGCGCCTGTCGACCATTTGTCGGCGGCGGCGTCGTCGGCAACCCGCGCGTCGACCCAACGTTCGCCTGCGGGCGTGCGTTCCTTCTTCCAGAACGGTGCGCGGGTCTTCAGGTAGTCCATGATGAATTCACAGGCGGCAAAGGCCTCGCCGCGATGCCCGCCGACGGTGACCACCAGCACGATCTGGTCCTCCGGCATCAGCGGGCCGACCCGGTGCACCACCAGCGCGTCGAAAATGTTCCAGCGGGCACAAGCCTCTGTAACGATCGCCTGTAGCGCGCGCTCGGTCATGCCGGGATAATGCTCCAGCGTCATGGCCGAGACTTGGCTCCTGACGCCCTGGTCTACATTGCCGTCGCGCACCGTGCCGACAAAACTGGCGATCGCGCCGATCTGCGCCCGGCGCGCGCCCTGGGCGGCACGCAGCGCCGCCACTTCTCGCGTCAAGTCGAAGTCTTCGGTCTGGACGCGCACCGGCATGGCGTTCAACCCCCGGTGACGGGCGGGAAAAAGGCGATTTCGTCGGCGTCGCCGATGGCGGCGTCCGCCGCTGCCATGTCCTGATTGACCGCCGCGCGCAGGTTGCGCTTGGGTGCGAACTGCTTTTCCCACGGCCCGCCACGCGCGGCCAGATGGGCGCGCAGCGCGGCGACATCGGCAACCCCGGCCGGCAGGACGAGGGTTTCGGCGCCGCTGCCGAGCGCCTCGCGCAGCCCGGCGAAGTAGAGGAGCCTGGCCATCTCAGTGCAGCAACCCGGAAAACGGCAGGAAGCGAACCACATCGCCCTGCGCGATGGCCTGCGACGGCGGATTGTCGACCAAGCCGTCGCCCCACACCGTGGAGGTCAACACGCCGGAACTCTGGTTCGGATACAGATCCAGTCCACCTTGCGTATTGATGCGCGCGCGCAGGAATTCGCGCCGCCGGTCAGGCTTGGGCCAGTCGAAATCCGCGCGCAGTTGCAAGGACGGCGGCGCCAGATCGGCCATGCCCAAACGCTTCTGGATGAAGGGGCGGACAAACAGGAGGAAGGTGACGAAACCGGACACCGGGTTGCCCGGCAGGCCGATGAAATCTGCATGTCCGGCGCCGGCGCGCCGGACCCGCCCGTAGGCGAGCGGTTTGCCCGGCTTGATCGCGATCTGCCACAGGCGGATCTCGCCCTCCGCCTCGACTGCCGGCCGCACGTGATCCTCTTCGCCGACCGAAACGCCGCCGGTGGTGATGACGAGATCGTGTTCGCGCGCTGCCTCGCGCAGCACCTTGCGCGTCTCTTCGAGCGAATCGCGCACGATGCCGTAGTCGGTCAGGTGACACCCCAGGCCTTCGATCAGGCCGCGCAAGACGAAACGATTGGAATTGTAGATGGCGCCCGGCTTCAAGGGTTCTCCCGGCATCGCGAGTTCGTCGCCGGTGAAAAACACCGCCACCCGCAATTTGGGCACGACCGCCAGCGCAGCTAAGCCGACTGCCGCCGCCAGCCCGCAGGCCTGCGGTGTCAAACGTGTTCCAGCCGCCAATATCTCGGCGCCGGCGCGAATGTCCTCGCCGGCACGGCGCACCCATTCGCCGACGCGCGGTACATGATTGACGGCCACCATGTCGCCGTCGGCGGCGCATTGTTCCTGCATTACCACGGCGTCCGCACCCGAGGGGATCATGGCGCCGGTAAAAATGCGCGCAATGCTGCCGGCCGCAAGCGGCCCCGGCACATGGCCCGCCGGCACCCGCTGGCTGACCGGCAGGCGCACGCCGGGCGCGCTGATGTCGGCTGCGCGCACGGCATAGCCGTCCATCGAGGTGTTGTCCATCGGCGGCACGTCGAGCGTCGAGCGCACCGACACTGCCAGTACGCGGCCGTGCGCCGCCAGCGTGTCGACGCTGTCGCTTCCCGCCAACGGTTCGGCCTGGCCCAGCAATTCAGCCAGCGCCTGATCCATCGAGAGCATTGCCGGGCGTGTCATCGCGGGTTTGTCATCGCGGGTTTGTCTTCGCGGAGCCGAGTCCATGATGGCGCATTATAAATTCGGCGATTGAAGCCGGCGCGTTGATGTCGAGTACCGGCAGGCTGGTGGCGAGGGGCGCATCGCTGGCCACGGCGATGATGTTGGCGTCTTCTGGATGAAGCAGCGCTCGGCCGTGCGCCGGGCGATGGATCTCCAGCTTGGGGATGGCGGCCCGCTTGAAGCCCTCGACGAGCACCAGATCGCACGCGGAAAATCGCGCCAGCTGCTCTTCGAGCGTCGGCTCGGCTTCATTGCGCAATTCGTGCATCAGCACCCAGCGGCGATCGGAGGTCACCAGCACCTCGGTGCAGCCGGCCTCGCGATGGCGATAGGAGTCCTTGCCCGGCAGGTCGATGTCGAAGGCATGATGCGCGTGCTTGATCAGCGACACCCGGAGTCCGGCGGCCACCAGCCGCGGAATGAGCATCTCGATCAAGGTGGTCTTGCCGGACCCGGAATAGCCGGCAAACCCGAAAACCGGCGCCGTCACCCGGCGTGCCCGGCCACAAAAGCCTTGACGCGCTCGACCGAGACCGGCAGCACTTCGAAATGCCGCAGCAAGGACTCGAGGTTCGCCAAGCCGGGCGGACGCGGCGGCTTGATGCCGAGCGCCTCGACGATGGTGTCTTCGAATTTGGCCGCCTGCGCCGTTTCCAGCACCACCATCGGCACGCCGCTTTCGCGCTGCTCCAAGGCGACCTTGAGGCCGTCGGCGGTATGGGTGTCGATGACACGACCGTACTTCGCGTGGGTCGAGCGAATGGTCGCGAGGCGATCGGCATGGGTACTGCGGCCGGACACGAACCCGTACTCGGGCAACTTGCGCAGCATGGCGGCGCCGTTCAGGTCAAAGCGGCCACGCTCGTCGACCTGCCGCCAAAGCGCGCGCACCGCGGCGCCGTCGCGGTCGGCTAAGTCGTAGATGAAGCGTTCAAAGTTGGATGCCTTGGAGATGTCCATCGACGGGCTCGAGGTCTGGCGCGTCTCCGCGCTGCCGCGCACGCGGTAGACGCCGGTGCGGAAGAATTCGTCGAGCACGTCGTTCTCGTTGGTGGCCAGCACCAGGCGGCGGATCGGCAGGCCCATCATGCGCGCCACATGGCCGGCGCAGATGTTGCCGAAATTGCCCGAGGGCACCGCGAACGAGACCTGCTGGTCGTCGCTGCGGGTGGCGGCGAAATAGCCTTTGAAGTAATACACCACCTGCGCCACCACGCGCGCCCAGTTGATCGAATTGACCGTGCCGATGTGCTGGCGCGCCTTGAAGGCGGCGTCGTTCGACACTGCCTTGACGATGTCCTGGCAGTCATCGAACACCCCTTCGATGGCCAGGTTGAAGATATTGGGATCGGAAAGCGAGAACATCTGCGCGGTCTGGAACGGGCTCATCCTGCCGTGCGGCGAAAGCATGAACACGCGCACGCCCTTCTTGCCGCGCATGGCGTATTCGGCCGCCGAGCCGGTGTCGCCCGAGGTAGCGCCCAGGATGTTGAGTTCCCGGCCGTCGCGCGCAAGCACATGCTCGAACAGGTTGCCCAGCAGCTGCATCGCCATGTCCTTGAAGGCCATGGTCGGGCCGTTCGAGAGCTCCAGCAGATGGAGGCCGGGCTCAAGCGTCGTCAAGGGCGCGATGGCGTCGCTGCCGAACACCGCGCGGGTGTAGGTGCGGTCGATCAGGCCCTTCAAATCGGCCGGGGCGATGTCGTCGATGAAACGCGAGAGCACGGCAAAGGCAAGATCGGCATAGCCCATCGGACGCATCGCCGCCAGGTCCGCAGGCGCCAGGCGCGGATAGCCGGCCTCCGGCACGGTGAGGCCGCCGTCGGGCGCAAGGCCTTCGAGCAGGATGTCGGTGAAGCGCGCGGGCTGCATGCCGCCGCGCGTGGAGACATACCTCATTTGGAAGGCGGTGCTGCGACAGCCGCCGGCAGCGCAGGCGCGTCGGGTTTGCGTTGCCACGCTCCACGCTGGTCGCGGAACCACCAGCCGGCCGGCGCCTGCGCCTGCCACTCGCGTGCGAACGAATGGCGCTCGAAAGGCATCCAGTCGCCCACCCAGTCGTTGCTGCCGTGGCCTGCCTCCATCGCCGAGGCCGCATACAAGATCACGCGATCGAGGTTTTCGCGCCGGATCAACGCATCGATCGGCTCGGCAGGTCGTTCGGTTTCACGCCATGCCACGTAGGCATCGGCCGTCATGCCGATCGCGCCCGCCTCGAACGCGCCGCGCAGATCGGGAAACCGCATCTGCATGCGCCGAACCGCCGGCGTGATGTCACCGGCGAAATAGGTCAAATTCACCGAGCCGGGCTCGGTGGTCTGCCCATACACCAGCTTCACCACATCGCGCGCCTGCAGCCGCGTGCCGCCGGCACCGGTGACCACGTTGGTCGACTGGCAGCCCGCCAGAAGCAGCACCAAAAGCCAGCCGCAAGCGTCGCCGACGCGAGTTCGGATCAACCCAGCTCCTCCAGGCGGATGCGCGCCACCCGGCCCACCACCACCGGCAACGCCTCGATCTTGAGTAGCGCCGCATCGACCCGTTTCTCCACCGCGAGGTGGGTCAGCATGATGATATCGACCTGCTCCTGGCCCTCGCCCGGCTCCTTCTGCACCATCGCGTCGATGGAGATGTTGTGGTCCGCAAGAACCCGCGTGATATCCGCCAGCACGCCCGGCTGG
>JAYVST010000264.1:0-4611 GCA_043775255.1 Burkholderiales bacterium | reverse complement strand
TGATGATGTCGGTCGGATTCGCGCCGGCGTTGGCGCTTGCCTATCAGGCCGGCGCGCGCATGCGCTTCGACATGCAGACACAGCAATTCGTGCCGGCGTCGCTGCCCGACGGCTTCTTCGTCTGCGGGCGCGCCAATGGCATCCATGCCCTTGGGTTGAAGCTTGCCGATGGCGCCGAAGCCGGCACGGCGGCGGCTGCGGTGGCACGCGGCCTGGCGTCGCACCCGCGCGCTGCCATGATCGAGACGGCCGAGCCCTCGCATCCCTACCCGATCTTCGAACACCCGCGCGGCCGCAACTTCGTCGATTTCGACGAAGACCTGCAACTGAAGGATTTCTTCAACGCCGCCCAGGAAGGCTACGACAATATCGAGTTGCTCAAGCGCTTCTCCACCGTCGGCATGGGGCCGTCGCAGGGCAAGCATTCGAACATGAATGCGATCCGCATCCTGGCGAAAATCCGCGGCGAACCGGTAGAGAAGGTCGGCACCACTACCTCGCGTCCGATGTTCCATCCGGTGCCGATGGCGCATCTGGCGGGGCGAGCTTTCCAGGTCGAGCGCAGCACGCCCTTGCACGCGCGACACGGCGCGGCAGGGGCGGTCTGGATGCCGGCCGGGCAATGGCAGCGCCCGGAGTACTACGCGGTGGCGGGTGTCTCGCGCGAGGCGGCGATCGCCGCTGAAGTGGTGGCCGTGCGCGAAGCTGCCGGGCTGATCGATGTCGGCACCCTGGGCAAGATCGAGGTCTACGGGCCGGACGCCGCACTGTTTCTCGAGCGGGTCTATAGCGGGCGCTTTGCCAACCTGAAGGTCGGCATGACGCGCTACGGCCTGATGGTCGATGAGTCCGGTGTCATCATCGACGACGGCGTCATCGCGCGGCTGGGGGAAGAGCATTTCTATTTCACTACCACCACCACCGGCAGCGCCACGGTGTATCGCGAATTGACGCGCTGGAACACGATCTGGGGCCTGAACGTCGGCATCGCCAATCTGACCGGCCATCTGGCGGCCATGAACCTGGCCGGTCCGACGGCGCGCCGCATCCTCAAAACGCTCACCGACGGCAATTTGTCGGACGCGCTGTTCCCCTATCTCGGCGCGCGCGAAATGCGGGTGGCCGGCGTTGCGGCGCGCCTGTTGCGGGTCGGGTTCGTCGGCGAACTCGGCTACGAACTGCATGTGGCGGCCGATTGCGCGTCGCATGTGTGGGACGCGCTGATGGAGGCCGGCCGCGGGTTCGGCCTGCGTCCCTTCGGCGTCGAAGCGCAACGCCTGCTGCGGCTTGAAAAGGGCCATGCGATCATCGGCCAGGACACCGACGGCCTGACCAATCCAATCGAAGCTTCGATGCAGTGGGCCGTGAAGATGGACAAGCCGTTTTTTGTCGGCCAGCGTTCGCTGCAAATCCTGGCCAAACAGCCGTTGCGGCAAAAGCTGGTCGGCTTCGTTCTGGCCGACGATGCGGCCGGGGCGCCCAAGGAGTGCCATCTTGTGATTGAAGCCGGCGCCATCGCCGGGCGGGTGACCTCGATCGCCCATTCGCCGACCTTGAAACGGGTCATCGGCATGGCGCTGATCGCGCCGGAACTGGCCACGCCGGGCCGCAGTCTGACCATCCGCATTGACGGCGCGCTTGAGATTGAAGCCGTCGTCACCGACCTGCCGTTCTACGACAAGGACGGCGGGCGCCAGCGCGTCGCCGACGGGGCCGATGTCTTGGGAGCGGCGGCATGACGAGCGCGGCGATCATGCCGGAACGGGTCTCGCCATTCCACGCCGCAGTGGCCGCGACGGCTACGCGCTGGACTACCAGAAACCGCATGGCGCTGGCGGCGCATCCCGCCGGCATGGCGCGCACGGCGCCGCCTGTGTGGCTGATGGACGTCTCGCATCGTTTCCGCTTTGGTTTCAAAGGCGCAGGCGCGCCCGCCTGGTGTACCGCGCAGGGCCTGACATTGCCGGGGTCGCCCAACACCTGGGCGTCGATTGCCGGCGGCGGTCTGGTGGGCAGGCTTGCCTTCACCGAGTTCTACGTCGAACATGAAGACGAGGCGCTGGTCACGCGCCTGACCGACGCGCTGGGGCGCGGGGTTCAGATGTCTGCCGGCGGCGTGTACCCTGTGCTTCGGCGCGACGCCGGGATGGTGCTGGGAGGGCCGCTGGCACAGGACGTTCTGGTGCAGGTGTGCAACGTGAATTTCGGCGCCGTCGAGGTTGACGCCATGCCGCTCATCATGACCCTTATGGTCGGCGTGGCGGTGACGGTGTTCCCGATGGTCGAAGACGGCCAAGCGGTGTACCGCATGGCCTGCGACCCCACTTTCGCCCCGTATCTCTGGAGCACGCTTGCGGAAATCGCGGCGCAGTCCGGCGGCGCGCCGATTCCCGCTTGATCCCGTTGCCGGACACATCACAGTCAACCCGTCGGAGAAGACCGCCATGACCAAAGAGCAGGCCAAGAAGTTTTTCAAGCAGAACGGCATCAAGTTCATCCTGGCCCAATTCGTCGATATCCATGGCGCGGCCAAGAGCAAGGCCGTGCCGGTGGAGCACCTCGACATGGTGCTGGGCGACGGCGCCGGGTTCGCCGGCTTCGCCATGTGGGGCTTCGGCATGGAGCCCAACAGCCAGGACTACATGGCCGTGGGCGATCTTTCTACACTGGCGCCGATGCCGTGGATGCCGGGCTTCGCGCGCATGGCCTGCTACGGCCATGTCAAGGGCAAGCCTTACGAATACTGCTCGCGCGTCATGCTCAAGCGCAATCTCGATGCGCTGGCGAAAAAGGGCATGACGCTCTACACCGGCATCGAGCCCGAGTTCTTCTTGTTGAAGCGCGATGCCGAAGGCAAGCTGGCGCCGGTGGATGCCAGCGACAACCTCGACAAGCCCTGCTACGACTACAAGGGCCTGTCGCGCCAGGCCGAGTTCCTCACCCGCGTGGTCGCAGGCGGGCGTGCCGGCGGGCTCGACATCTATCAGGTCGATCATGAAGACGGCAACGGCCAGTTCGAGATCAACTTCACCTACGCCGATGGCCTCACCTCGGCCGACAACCTGACGTTTTTCAAGATGGCGGCCAGCGAGATCGCGCACCAGATGGGCATGATCGCCACTTTCATGCCCAAGCCATTCTCGGACCGTACCGGCACCGGCGCACACTTCCACATTTCGATCGGCGACAAAAAAACCAAGAACCTGTTTCACGACCCGAAGGACAAGCATGGCCTGGGCCTGTCGCAAATGGGCTACTGGTTCACCGGTGGGGTGTTGAAGCATGCGCGTGCCCTGGCGGCGATCTGCGCGCCGACGGTCAATTCCTACAAGCGCCTGGTGGTCGGCCGCGCACTCTCGGGCGCCACCTGGGCGCCGGCCTACGTGAGCTACGGCGACAACAATCGTACCGCCTGCGTGCGGGTTCCCTACGGCCGGCTCGAGTTCCGTCTGCCCGATGGCGGCTGCAATCCCTATCTCGCCACTGCGGCACTGCTCGCCGCCGGGATGGACGGGGTGGCCAGGAAGCTCGACCCGGGCGCGCCCAACAACGAGAACCTCTATACCTGGTCGCCGGAGAAGCTGAAGAAGAGCGGCATCGAACTGCTGCCGCAGAACCTGGGCGAGGCACTCGACGCGCTGGAGGGCGATAGCGTCATTCGCGACGCGCTCGGTGCGAACCTGTTCAACGAATACCTGACCCTGAAGCGGATGGAATGGGTGGAGTACTCGCGCCACGTGTCGACCTGGGAACAATCGCGTTATCTGGAATTTTTCTAGCACGGCAAAAGCGGAGGTCTGGCCTATGTGTGGAATCGTGGGGTTGTTGTTGAAAAAGCCGGCATTGCGGCCGCGACTGGGCGAGCTGATGCTGCCGATGTTGATCGGCATGACCGAGCGCGGGCCGGATTCGGCCGGCATGGCGGTGTTCACCGAGCCGGTGCCTGAAGGCCAGCACAAGCTTTCGCTGTTTTCGGGCGAGGGTGCAGCAGGGGCCGGGTACGACTGGACGGCGCTTGCGGCGAAGCTGCGCGCCGAGTGCGATGGCGCCGCGCACCTGTTGGTCAAGCGAAACCATGCGGTACTGGCCATCGCCCGACCGGTCGCCTACGTCAAGGCCTGGCTCAAGGCCAACGCTGCGGTCATCCGCGTATTGTCTTCGGGCACGTCGATCGACCTGTACAAGGACGTTGGCCTGCCGGCCGATATCGCCAGGCGCTACGATTTCGGCGCGCTGGCCGGCACCCATCTGGTGGGCCACACGCGGATGGCCACCGAATCCGCCGTCACGGTGGAGAACGCCCATCCCTACACCGCTGGGCTGGACTGGTGCCTGGTGCACAACGGGTCGTTGTCCAATCCGTATGAGCTGCGCCGCGAACTCGAGCCCCTGGGCATCGAATTCGACGGCGATTGCGACACCGAGGCGGCCTGTCGCTATCTCGAATGGCGCATGCGCGAAGGCGATGACCTCGAGGCTGCATTGCACCGAGGCTTCGAGGCCTTCGACGGTTTTTTCACCTTTCTCATGGGCACGCGCGACAAGCTCGCGCTGGTGCGCGACCCCTTCGCCTGCAAGCCCGCCATCGTCGCCGAAACCGACGACTATGTC
>JAYVST010000263.1:0-2375 GCA_043775255.1 Burkholderiales bacterium | reverse complement strand
CGGGGCGCTGAAGGCAGCCGGTCTTACTCATCCCGCACAGCCGCCATGCCGGAAAGATGATCAGGGTGGGAGATTCAATCGCCCCGCGCGCTGCGTCTGGCCTGGGAGCCTTGTTCAACCCCGCATCGATTGCTCTGGTGGGCGCGTCCCCTGATTTGTCGAAGCCCGGCGGCCGGTGTCTGGCCTTTCTGCAAAAGTTCGGGTACGCCGGGCGCATCTATCCGATCAATCCCAGGTACCAGGCCATCGGTGCACTGACCTGCTATGCCGACTTGTCCGCGCTTGCCTCGCCGGTCGATCTCGTCGTACTTCTGGTACCGGCCAATGCCGTCTCGCAATACGTGTCCGATGCCGCAGCGGCGGGGGCGCGCGCGGCCATCGTTTGTTCGAGCGGTTTCGCCGAGGCCGGCGCTGAAGGCGTGCGGCTGCAACAGGACCTGATCGATTGCGCCGACCGCAACTCGATGGTTGTTCTTGGCCCCAACTGCCTCGGCTTGATCGATCTCCATCACGGTCTGGTGGCGAGTTTCAGCACCGCCCTTGAGAGCGACCTGCCGCTGGTGGCCGGGCCGATCGCTTTGGTTTCGCAAAGCGGCGCCATGGGCATTGCCGTATTCACTCTGGCGCAAGCCGAAGGCGTGGCGGTCGGCAAGTTCATCAGCACCGGCAACGAGGCGGTGCTTGACTTCACTGATTTTCTGGAACATCTGGCGGACGATCCGCAAGTAACGCTCATCCTCGGCTATATCGAGGGCGTGCGCGACGGCAGGCGCTTTGTCACCGCCGCGCGTCGCGCGCGGGCGGCAGGGAAGCGGGTTGCGGTGTTGAAAGTGGGACAGTCGGACGCCGGGCTGCGGGCCGCACTTTCACATACCGGCGCGTTGGCGGGCGCGGCACGGGTCTATGAAGCCGCGTTTCGGCGCAGCGGCGTGCGCACGGTCCAGGATGTGCGCAGCCTGCTCGATATCGCGGTGGCCGTGCCAGGGCAGCGCCCGGTGGCTGGGTGCGGTGTCGGGATCGTCAACATGTCCGGTGGCGCGGGGGTGATGATGGCCGATGCGTGCAGTCGTCACCGGCTTGAGGTACGGCGACTGTCCGAGGCCACCGTGCTTGCGCTGTCCAAGGTGTTGCCGCCCTTTGTAGGGATGACCAATCCGGTCGACTACGGCCCGATCTACACCGATCCGGATGCGATCCAGCGCTGCGTCGAGCTTGTAGCCAATGATCCCGCGATCCATCAGGTCCTGGTGTTCATCGGCCTCTCGCCGGCCTTGGCCGGTGTCATCGAAGAGCGACTTGCCGCCGTGCAGGAGCGCAGCGGAAAACCCGTGATCGTCGCCTGGCTCGGAGGTCCCGTGGCGGGGGTCCGGCGCTTGCGCGAGCTGGGCGTGGCCGTGTTCGACGAGCCCGCGCGCGCTGTCGCGGCCGCCGCCCATCTGTTGTTCTTCAACCGCGAACCACCAGGGCCCGAAGCGCCGGTCGAGCCCGCATGCTCCGCACTGGCGCCCGCGACGCGTGAGTTTCTGCGCAGGCATGCCGCCGACGGCCGAACCGGCTTGAGCGAGCGCGAGGTGAAACTGCTGGTCGCCGATTACGACATTCCGGTCGGCGCCGAGGTGCTGGCGACCAGTGCGGACGAGGCCTTGGCGGCGGCAAGGCGATTCAACGTTCCGCTCG
This sequence comes from Burkholderiales bacterium, assembly GCA_043775255.1. Taxonomy (GTDB): domain Bacteria; phylum Pseudomonadota; class Gammaproteobacteria; order Burkholderiales; family JAEUOS01; genus JAEUOS01. The sequence continues at coordinate 698 of JAYVST010000263.1, read as the reverse complement.
CTGTCAAGGCCTTGTCGCCGGAGCTGCTGCACAAGTCCGATGCCGGTGCGGTACGTCTGAACATAGCACCGGCGCAGGTGGCAGCGGCGTTTCGCGCGGTGATAGATGCCGCGTCCAGCGTGGTTGGTGCGCAAAGGGTCCATGGTGCGCTGATCCAGCCGATGGCCGGGCGCGGCATCGAAATGCTGGCCGGTGTACGCCATGATGCGCAGTTCGGCGCGACTGTCACGGTCGGCATGGGCGGGGTTGCAAGCGAGGTATGGGACGACGCGGCCACCGAACTCGCGCCGCTCGACATGGCGCTGGCCCGCTCGATGATCGCGCGCTTGCGCGTAGCGCCCCTGCTGGGCGCGTTTCGCGGCGCGCCCGCGCATGACGTCGATGCGCTCGCCGACCTGCTGGTGCGGCTGGGCCGGCTCGCCATCGACGCCGGCGCGGCGCTGGCGGAACTGGATTTGAACCCGGTCATCGTGCATGCGGCGGGGCGGGGCTGCACGGTGGTCGACGCAGCGGCGCTATTGGGACACGATTTTTCAGGAGGACTTCAATGAGCGGCAACGACAAGCTGCGCAACGGCGCAGCGGTGATCGGCATGGGAACGAAGATCGTCACCCAGGACGAACCCAAGATCAATTCCCTGCAGCTGGAGCTGTATGCGTGCCTGGAGGCGATCAAGGAGGCCGGCATCGACAAGCACC
>JAYVST010000262.1:0-1981 GCA_043775255.1 Burkholderiales bacterium | reverse complement strand
CGCTGCTCGCAATCGTATGAAACCGCCACGCCGTCACCCTGCCGCGCCACCGCCAGGGCGCCGACGCCGAGGCGAAACACTACGCCTTCGCGCTCCAGGATGGCGCGAATGGACGTGGAAATGTCTTCATCTTCACGGCCGATCGGTCGCGCGCCGGTCTCAAGCACCGTCACCTGGGCGCCGAAACGGCGCATCATCTGCGCGAACTCTAAGCCGATGTAGCTGCCGCCGATGATGATCAGATGGCCGGGCACCCGATCGAGCTCCATGATGCCGGTGCTGTCGAGCGCATCGACCTCATCCAGCCCAGGAATCGCCGGTACGCTGGCGCGGCCCCCCACGTTGATGAAAATCTGCCCAGCTTCGAATTCGTCATTCCCCACCTGCACCGTACGCGGCCCGGTGAAGCGGGCATGGCCCTCGATCACCGTCAGTCCCGGCGTTCCGCGCAGCCATTGTTCGACCCCCTGGGTCGAACTCTTCACCACCGCATCCTTGCGCGCCTTGACGCGCGCCATGTCGATGCGAAAGCCGCCGTCGATGACTACCCCGTAGTCTGCGCCGATGCGTGCGACATGGGCTGCACGCGCGCTCGCAACGAGCGTCTTGGTGGGCACGCAGCCGACGTTCACGCAGGTGCCGCCGAAGCGCTTGCGCTCGATGATCGCGGTCTTGCGCCCGGCTTTGGCCAGGCGCACGGCAAGGGCCGGTCCGGCCTGGCCAGTGCCGATGACGATGGCGCCGTATTGGATGGTCATGGGGCGCTCGTTTCAGATGAACAGCGGCACGATGAAGGCGAACATGGCGCCGGTCATGAACATCGCCACCGAGACCCAGGTCACGATCAATGACCAGTCGCGGGTGTTGGCACAGGCGTCGGCTACGGATGGGTCGGTCGGGCAAGCGAGCCGACGCGCGTGCCATTGCAGCGCCCCTGCGGCTGCCAGCATCAGCCCGGCCAGAATGAAAAGCGGCAGCTTGTGCTCGGATAACCAGACGATTTGCGGAACCGCGCCCACCAGGGAAGACAATGCCGCGCCTGCACCGAGCGCAACCAGCACTGCCGGCAGCGCGCAGCAGACCAGGGTCGAGGAACTGGTGAAGATCGACAGCCAGGACACCGAGACCCGCGATTCGATCATTTCAGAGCGGCCCTGATTTGCGCGATGCTCTGGTCGGTCTCGGCGATGCTGCGCACGTCGTAGCCGGCGTCGATGATCTGCACCCTGACCGCCTCCAGATTCGCGCGCCGCCCGTCTTTCAATTCCAGGGCGACGATTCTCTTATCAAGATTGACATAGACGGCCTGGGTATCGGGCATTGCCTTGAGCTTCTTTTCGATCGCGGCGGAGCAGAAAGCGCACACCATGCCATTGACCTCGACGCGTACCGACCTGGTGTCAGCCAGCGCATGCTGCGCGGACGGGAGGACAAGCAGGAAAAGCACGGCAGGCAGCAAGTTTTTCATGGTGCGCCTTTCTCAAAAGTTGAGCATCAGGGTGAAGCGCGGATTTTTCGTGCGGCCGTTGACCAGCCCGAAATCGAAGAAAACGTTCTTGTTGACCAGGCGATAGGTTGGGGTCCACTCATCGCCGGTGCCGAGGTTGGTGGTACGGCGCCAGTCGAGGATCGCCCAATGCGATGATTCCTCGTAGTCGCCGACGACGAAGGCGCCGCCGGCCTGGGCGTTGTGGAAGTTGTGCGTGAAAGCGCTCGACTTGTAGCCATGCCAGGCGTATTTGACGAACACCTTGCGCGTCTCGTAGTCGGCCTGAATTCCCGGCATGGTGGTCCACTTACGGCCGGCGAAGTCGCTGCCGGTCGCTGAACCCACACCCTGTTGCAAATAAATGTTGGCTTGCGAATCGGGCGTGTTCCAGCGTGCCACGCGGTAGTTGTAGTGCAGATTGGGAATGCGCCGAATGCGGTTGATGTCGTCGTTCTTGAAGGCGTTGTAGCCGCCACCTACCGCGTGTCCCGG
>JAYVST010000261.1:0-1626 GCA_043775255.1 Burkholderiales bacterium | reverse complement strand
CCGACCGACATCAACACCCGCCCCACCGGTTCCGCACCGGCCTGCGTGGCACAAAGGCTGAAGGCGATCACTACCGCGCCGATGGAAAGGGATGTGCTGATGACGGCCATGTTCACCTGAATTCGTAGCGCAGTTTGACCGCGATCTGGCTGCGATCGTACTGGTAGAGCGCGATGTTGGCACGATTGCCGGAAAGCAGGGCCTCGCCGCGCACGGACCAGTCGCGCGTGACCGTATAGACGACGACGAGATCGCCGGAATAGTACCGATCGCGCCGTCTTTCTGGCGACAACAGCGGGTCGGCCGCGTGGTACCGGCTTTCCTGGTAGTTGAGTCCGGCTGCCAGCGACCACTGCCGGGCGGGCGAGATGGCGATCGCAGCACGGGCCCCGTGGCTGTCGCGTCCGAGGTCCGGTCGCGCTTTCTGGTTGCGCTCCTCGCCATAGCTGGCGGCCAGGGTGAGGGATGGCTGCCACGCATGCAACAAGGCACGCCGATAGGTCAGCGTGGCGCCAGTGAATTGCGCGTCGCGCACCGCATTGAATCCGGTATACCGCAAATCACCCACCTGCAGCGATGGGGTGATGGTCTGGAACTCGTCGAGTTGATGGGTCCATTCGCCGGCCAGCGCATTGGCTTTGCGAAAGCGCTTGTAGTCCACTTCGAACTGACTGTGGCTGGCGGTCAAACGTATCTGGTTGGCGCCGCGCAGGTAGGAGACCCCGCCGGCGGCGCCGTATGATAGAAGGTCGAAAGGCGCTGCGGCGACCTGGGTGTTGGCCTTGGATTCAATGCTGCCGCCGCCGAATACGGCGAGCCCCGGCCCGATCGGGACGGAAATCTGCCCGCCGGCGCCGATGCTCGTATACATGCTGGAGATCCTCACGCCACCGGGCGCGACCTGCACTGTGCCAAAGGTCGGCAGGTTGATGTTGGCGGACCCGACGCCCGAATTCACGTTGCTGTCGTGGCCGACGCCGGCCTCGACAAAGGCGCGCGCGGTGGTGCGGAATACTCCCTCGCGCGCGCGGATCGCGTCGATGTAGCGGTCGATGGTCGCCGCCAATTGCGCCGGCGGGCTGAGTTTTTGCAACGCTTCGAATTCCTGGCGGGCCCGCGCGTCGTCGCCGAGTACGAAATATCCACGTGCGAGTTCGGCGCGGGCTGCGGCATTGTCCGGAAACTGGACGATATATCGCTCGAGTGCAAGGATGCCTTCCGCCGCATGACCACTGTCGATCGCGGCAATGCCGTAATGAAAATCGAAGGCTGGGTCGCCGAGCAGGTCGGGATGGCGTGTCCCGAGCGCGTAGGCTTCAGCGGCCTTGCCGCCGGCAAGCAGCGCCTTGAGGTCGTCGGTCGGGCTGGCGAAGACTACTGCGGCCGCGAATAGCCAAATTGCCGCGCAGGTGGCAACGATCGGGTGCCGCGCGCAAACCGGCTGGGGAGGGCGTCGTGATGACATTTATTTCTCGTTGTTGCCGTGAACTTTCCCGAAAAACGAGGGCTCGTCGCGACTTTGAAGCAGTAACGAGGAGCATACAGTGCGCGTTGCGACGCACCAAGCGAACGTTTCAAGCGTGTTGTTGCCGAACCACAGGGTGGCTGTGCATGCCGAGCGCCATA
>JAYVST010000260.1:0-7929 GCA_043775255.1 Burkholderiales bacterium | reverse complement strand
CGGCACGCGATGGCGACGCGCGTAAGAAAACATTGCCGCGCCCTGCTTGACCAAGAGCGCCGTCGTGCCCAGAAGCGTCAGCGGATCGGTGGTCGCCGTTTGCGCAGCCGTGACCCGTGCGCTATCGAGCTTCTCGCGCACGTCGGTCAATTCGGTGAGGTTTTCCAAGCGCGCCACCAGCTCGATCGCGCCGATGCCTTTGGTGATGAATTCGTTGGCGCCTAATTTGGAGGCGCGCTTGATCTGCGCGCCGTCGTCGTCGCCCGAAATCATGATCACCGGCAAGCTCTTGATGCGGGCGTCGCTTGCACCACGGATGCGGGCGAGCAGGCCAAAACCGTCCAGCCCCGGCATGGCGAGGTCGGAAATCACAACCCGGATCGAAGCGTCGGCCTCGATCTTGCGCCAGGCGTCTTCGCCGTCGACCGCTTCGGTGAAGGGAAAGCGCGCCTTGACGTGCTTGGCGATGGTGGCGCGCACGATGCGGGAATCATCGACGATCAGTACGCGCGGCAGGACAGGGGCGACTTCGGGTGCGGCCATCAATGCTTCTCCGAGGATGGGCGCCAGCATAGGGAGGCGGACTTACACCGCCCTGACGCACCGGACAAGGGATCGATAGTGGATCGAAGGCGGAAGGATACTGCGAAGCTGCGGCCGCTACATCCAGCAAGCGCTGCCGGCGCCGGCCGCAGGGGCGCGCCTGCCGCGCAAATCAGGATGCCTTGCGACCGACAAGCAGGAACGCCGGCACCGGCTTGGCCAAACCCTTCAGGTTGAATTCACCCGCATCGGCAAACTCGAACTGGGCCTCGGCACGCGCCTTGGTGCGCCGGTCCGCCAGAACCTGGCCGGCCCTGGCTTCGCCGCACAGGCGCGCCGCCAGGTTGGTGACGCTGCCGATGGCGGCGTAGTCCCAACGCCCCTCGAATCCGATCGCGCCGAGCGTCGCATAGCCCTCGGCGATGCCGATGCCCAGGCCCAGTTCGATGCCGCGTTTCGCCCATTCGGCGCACAGGGGCGTGAAGTCGCGCTGCATTTCCAGCGCCATCGCCAGCGCACGCTCGGTCGGGTTTTCCATCGGCACCGGGTCGTTGAAAAAAATCATGATGCCGTCGCCGGCGAAGCGCTCCAGCGTGCCGCCCCAGCGCGTGATCGTCTCGCCCATGACGCGATGGTAGGCGCCCAGTACCTCCATCACTTCTTCCGGCTCCTGCGTGTCGGTGAAGGCGGTAAAGCCGCGCAGGTCGAGGAACACCACCGTCACCATGCGCCGATGCGTCTTGAGGAGACTGTCGCCGCCTGCGGCAAGGATCGATTCCGCGATCGGCGCGGCAAAGAAATTCTTCAGGCGTCCAAGGCGTTCAAGCTGCTGCACCTGCTCGGCCACGCGCGCTTCGAGCGAGGCATTGAAGGCGGCGAGTTCGCGCGCCTGCGCCTCGGTGCGGTCGGTCAATTCCTTGATGCGCAGGAGCGAGCGCACCCGTGCCAGCAGTTCGGCCTGGTTGATCGGTTTGGTGAGGAAGTCGTCGGCGCCCGCCTCGATGCCCTTGATGCGCTCGCCCTGCGGATCAAGGGATGTCACCAGGACCACCGGCAGCAAGGCCGCCTGCGGGTTGGCGCGGATCTCGCGGCACACCTCGTAGCCGCTCATGCCCGGCATCATGATATCGAGCAGGACGATGTCGGGCAGGCGCGCGGCCAGTTTGGCCAGCGCCTCGCTTCCCGACGCGGCGGTCTCGACCTGGAAGCCCTTGAATTCGAGAATCCCCGCAAGGAGCTTGACATTGGCCGGCGTGTCGTCGACCACCAGCACCAGGGGCGGGGTGTTCATAGGCCAACCTCGGCCGTGGGCGTGTTCATCGGCTGAACTCCGTTCGCGACGCGCTCAACGGGCACCCCCTTCGATGGCCTTGTTGACCGCCGCCATGAATTCCTTGAGATTGACCGGTTTGCTGACGAAGGCGTCGAAGCCGGCATCGATGATCACGCGCCGGTCCTGGTCCATCACCGAGGCGGTTACCGCGATGATCGGAATCTTCGCGGTGCGCTCATCCGCGCGCAGTCGCTTCAAGGCCTCGACCCCGTTGATGCCGGGCAACTGGATGTCCATCAGCACCAGGTCCGGCAGCTCGCTTTGCCCGAGCGCGACCCCGGTTTCGCCGTCGATCGCCTCGAGAACCTTGTGGCCCTTGAACGTGAGTACGTCGCGCAGCAACTTCATGTTCTTTTCGTTGTCCTCGACTATCAGGATGGTGCTCATGCCGTCTCTCCCGATTTGACTGGCAGGTTGAAGAAAAAGGTCGAGCCCGCGCCGGGCACGCTTTCCAACCACATGCGCCCGCCGTGCAACTCGACGAAGCGGCGTGCCAGCGGCAGGCCCAGGCCGGTCCCCTCGCGCTTGGTAGCGTAGTTGCTACCGACCTGGACGAATTCCTCGAACACGCGCGGCTGGTCTTCCGGCGCAATGCCGATGCCGCTGTCGGCCACCGACACCTCGATGACTTCATCGGAGCGATGCGCGGCCACCGTGACGCGCCCGCCATCGCCGGTGAACTTGACCGCATTCGACAACAGGTTGAGCATGATCTGCTTGAACTTGCGCTCGTCGCCGAGATACTCGCCCAGAGTCTCGTCGAGCGCCATCTTCAGTTCGATGCCGTGGCGCTGCGCCCGCTCGCGCACCAACGTGACGGCGTTGGCGAGCGCCGCCGGCAGATCGAAGGTGGTCGCCTCCAGCTCCATGCGTCCCGCCTCGATCTTCGACAGGTCGAGAATGTCGTTGATCAGCGAGAGCAGGTGCTTGCCGGAAGAGTGGATGTCCTGAACGTAGTCGAGCTGCTTTTCGTTGAGCTCGCCGAACATGCCCTCGACCAGTACTTCGGAAAAGCCGATGACGGCATTGAGCGGCGTGCGCAGTTCGTGGCTCATGTTGGCCAGGAAATCCGATTTGTGCTGGTTGGCTAGTGCCAGTTGCCTGCCCTTCTGCTGGATTTCCTCGAGCAGCCGGGTGTTGGCGATGGCGATCGCCGACTGATCGGCGAAGGTGCGCACCAGCGCAACCTGATTGTCGGAAAAGCCGCCCGCCTCGGTGCGGCGCATGGCAATCACGCCCAGCGCCGTGCTCTCGCGCAGCAGCGGCACGCACAGCAGAGTACGGTGGCCGAATTTCTGGTGCATTTCGTGCGAGATCGGGTATTCCTCGGGCGACACTGCGGCCAGGTCCAAAATATGGATCACCTGACCGTCGAGCACGGCACGCCCGAACGCCGTTCCCCGTACCAGCGGCAGAACGTCGCCAATTTCCGCGCGGCCCGCCTCGTCATAGGTCGCCACTTTCACCAGTCGATCGCCTTCGACTAAGAAAACATAGGCGTCGCGCGCTCCGCAGATCTGCGCCGCGCGCGTGACCACCACGTCAAGGATGGGGCGGTAATCCGTCACCGAATCGCTGATGGTGCGCAGGATGCTCGCGCTTGCCGCCTGTTGCTCCAGCGTCTCGGTGAGCTCACCGGTGCGTTCCTCGACTTTGCGCTCAAGCCCGCTGTAGGACTCGCGCAGTTGCGCGGTCATCTGGTTGAACTGCTCGGCCAAGGTTTCGAGTTCATCGTTGGTCCTGATTTCGATGCGCTGATCGAGTTCGCCTTCGCCGATGCGCTGCGCGCCTTCCTGCAATATGCGGATGGGCCGCACCATGCTGCGCGCGAGAAAGGTCGAGACCACCGCCGATACCGCCAGGCCGATCAGGAGCAGAAGGCCGGTGCGCACGATCGATGCATTGAGAGTGGCGTACACCTCCGAGACCGGCTGTTCGACAAACACTTCCCAACCCAGCGTTTCGATCGCCGCCCAGGCGGTGAGAACCTCGGTTCCGTTCAGGGTTCGGGCGATCAATGCCGGCTCGTCCTCGCCTCTGCCGCCCAGCGCGGCCTTGACATGCGCGAGGGACGAAAAGTCGGTCTTGCGCAGCACCATGCCGATGTCGGGATCGGCGACCAGCTGGCCGCCGCCGTCGACCACGTAGGCCTTGCCCTTCTCGCCCACGCGGATGCGCGAGACCACGTCCCAGACGAACTTGAGATTGACCTCGGCCACAATGACGCCGCCGGCGGCGCCGGTACGCAAACCGACCGTGAAATAGGGCTCGGTCTCCTTGCGGAAATAAACCGGGCCGACCCACGGCTTGCCCGGCCTGGCGTTGAGAAAAGCAGGGTCCGCCGCGCGGTCCTTGGTGGTGCCTGCCGTGTCCATGGACAGGCGCGATACCGCCAACACCTCCTGCCCGCGCGCATCGAGCTGGACGATGTCGGTGACCGCAGGGGCCTGGCGCAGCAGTTTCAGGAATTCAACGCGCCGTTGCTCGGTTCCTTCACTGCCCAGTTGAGGCAGCGCTGCGAAAGTGAGTTGTTGCTCGATGCCCTTGATGAACTGCTCGATGCGGGCGGCGGCGGCAACCGCCTTTTCCTTCTGCAGGCGGGCCAGCGCCTCCTTGTTTTCCTGGTACGACGCATACAGGCTGATGGCGCCGCTGGCGAGCAGCGCACCGCACACCAACAGCATTATGAACAGGAAATAGCGCCGAAACAGGCGCCCGCGACGGCTGCCGGCGAGGGGCTTGGACGGAACCTGCAGTGTGACGGAGGTGGTCAAGCGCGCCTGTGGCTGGAGGATACCGCCCTAGTGTACTGGACTGCTGCGCGCAGTCTTTACTCAATCGCCCGGTCTGCGCGCGCGGCGATCGAGGCCGGGATCGCGACCCCGAGCGCGCGCGCGGTCTTGAGGTTGACGACCATTTCAATCGTGGTCGGCTGCTCCACCGGAATGTCGGCGGGCTTCACGCCCTTCAATACCTGCGCCACCTTGTCGGCCGCGCGGCGGAAGCTTTCCGAGAAGTTTGCGCCGTAGGAAATCAGGCCGCCGGCCTCGGCCCACAGATAGTTGTTGTACACCCCAGGCAGGCGATGGGCGAGCGCGAGTTCGCAAATCCGCACGCGCGCCGTCGCGAAAAAGGCCGACCCCAGCACCATCAGGGCCTCCGCCTTGCGGCGCACTAACGCTTCGAACGCTGCCTCGTAGTCGTAAGGCCCCTGCTTGAAATCGACGACATCCAGCGCAACCGCAAGCCTTGGCGCGGCAACCTTGAGGACCGCGAGTTGTTCAACCGTTGCGATATCGGCGATCACCGCGATACGTTTGGCTCTCGGCAGCAATTCGCAGAGCACTTCGAGACGCTTGGCGGCCAGCGGAATTTGCAGAGTCGTCACGCCCGTCATCCGGCCACCCGGTTTGGCCAGGCTCGTCACGTGGCCGGTAGCTACCGGGTCATAGTCGTTGGCCGAAAAGACGATGGGGGTGTCGCGGCTCGCATGCTTCGCCGCAATGAGGGTGGCCTCCGGCCCCGTAGCAAACAGGACGTCGCAATTGAGCTTCACCAGTTCGGCTGCAATCGCCGGCAGGCGCCCGGCCACCCCTTGAGCGTTGCGAAACTTGATGTCGAGATTGCGGCCTTCGACGAACCCCAGTTCGCGCAAGCGCTCGACGAATGCGCTGTTGTACGCCTCGGCGCGCGGCGCGCCGGCGGAAAGCCAGCCGAGGCGATAGGTGCGCCCGGTCTGCTGCGCGCCGATGCGGACCGGAGCGGCCGCCACGGCCGCACCGGCCAACAGAAGTCTTCTGCGGGATATCACATGTCCTCCGCCTTGCCCGAGTTTCGTCCCATCGCCTCGCTACACTGCCGCCAGTGCCTGCTCCAGATCTTCGCGCAAGTCGTCGATGTGCTCGATGCCGATCGACAGGCGCACCGTATCTTCGGTGACGCCGGCCTTGACCAACTCGTCGGCCGACAACTGGCGATGGGTGGTGGACGCCGGGTGGCAGGCAAGCGACTTGGCGTCGCCGATGTTGACCAGGCGTGTGATGAGTTTCAACGCGTCCTGGAAGCGCGCCCCGCCTTCGCGTCCGCCCGAGACGCCGAAGGTGAAAAGGCCGGAGGCGCGCCCGCCCATGTATTTCTGCGCCAGCGCATGGCTGGGATGCTCCGGCAGGCCGGCGTAGTTGACCCACTTGACCTTGGCGTGGCCCTTGAGGTACTGCGCCACGTTCAGCGTGTTTTCGCACACCCGTTCCATCCGCAGCGGCAGGGTTTCCATGCCCTGCAGGATCAGGAACGAGTTGAACGGGCTGATCGCCGCGCCCATGTTGCGTAGCGGTACCACGCGCGCGCGGCCGATGTAGGCCGCCGGCCCCAGTGCCTCGGCGTAGACCACGCCGTGGTAGGAGACGTCCGGTTCGTTGAGGCGCTTGAATTTGGTCTTGTGCTCGGCCCAGGGAAATTTGCCGGAATCGACGATGGCCCCGCCGATCGAGTTGCCGTGCCCGCCTAAGTACTTGGTGAGCGAATGCACCACGATGTCGGCGCCGTGTTCGAACGGGCGCAGCAAGTACGGGCTGGGGACGGTGTTATCGACGATCAGCGGCACGCCGTGCTGGTGGGCGATTTCGGCGATCCTGGCGAAGTCGGTGATATTGCCCAAGGGGTTGCCGATCGATTCGACGTACACCGCCTTGGTCTTGGCGTCGATCAATTTGGCGAACGATTCCGGCTCGCGATAGTCGGCGAAGCGCCCTTCGATGCCGTACTGCGGCAGGGTATGCGCGAACAGGTTGTAGGTGCCGCCGTACAGCGCTGCGGACGAGACGATGTTGTCCCCCGCCTCGGCGATGGTCATGATCGAGTAGGTCACCGCTGCCTGCCCCGAGGCTAGAGCCAGCGCGGCGATGCCGCCTTCCATCAGGGCCAGGCGCTGTTCGAGCACGTCCTGGGTCGGATTCATGATGCGGGTGTAGATGTTGCCCGGCACCTTCAGGTCGAACAAGTCGGCTCCATGCTGGGTGTTGTCGAACGCGTAGGCGACGGTCTGGTAGATCGGCACCGCCACCGCGCGGGTGGTGGGGTCGGGCTTGTAACCGCCGTGCACGGCGATGGTTTCGAATTTCATGGAATACCTCGTCTGTGGTTGGCTTTGGCTTGCCGGCGCAATGATAGTGCGAGGGTCGTCGCGGTACAAGCGCGGCGTGGACTACTCGCAGCCTTCCGCTTCAAGTTGCATCGGGGCGCCGACTGCGGTCTTCAAGCCGATGCATCGACCACCCGAAGCGATACGAAGTTCTTTTTGTGGTGGCCGCGATCCCGCGTCAGCAAGCGGTCGCACTGGACGCTGGCATGTTTTCGCAGTGCCGGCTTCACTTCACTCGTCGCACTGACTTACCCAGGACCGTCTTGTCAGGCGCCTTGGCGGCTGACGCAAACTTCTTCCCGGACAATGTCACCGCAGCGCCAAAAGATCGACCATGGGAACTTTTTTGGAGGCTTGTCGAATCGAAAATTCCGTCGACCGCTCGCGCCGGGCGACGCCACCGCGCGTCCTTTTCGATACAGGCAGCGAATACACCTCGGTACCGGGCGCGACATTGTAGAAAATCGGGATCGCGCGCGAGGCAAAGGATCTTGAATTCGTCATGGCAAACGGCCAGCGGATCACCCGCAGCGTCGGCTTCGCCATCATCCGGGTGGACAAGTCGTTCACCATCGATGAGGTGGTTTTCGCCGAGAAGGGCGATCTGTTGCTTCTGGGCGCACGCAGTCTCGAAGGTCTCAATCTCACGGTCGACGCGCGTCGCAAGAAGCTGGTGGTCGCAGGGCCCCTGCCGGCGGCTTGGCCGACCGTGACCGTCAGAATTCGGGTCGCAAATGCCAAGGCCCGGAGCGCAGCCGCCGTCGATCATTCAATCACTTCATCGGCGCGCACCAGAATCGCCTGCGGCAGGCGAATCTTCAGAGCGGCGGCGGTCTTCTGGTTGACCACCATCACGAAGCGCGTGGGCTGCTCGATCGCCATCTCGGCCGGTTTGGCGCCCTTGAGAATGCGC
>JAYVST010000259.1:0-3837 GCA_043775255.1 Burkholderiales bacterium | reverse complement strand
CTGGCCTACATCACCGAGCACGCCGGCCTTTCCCTCGCACTGGGTGCGTTTGTCGCCGGCATGCTGATCTCCGAGACCGAGTTCCGCCATCAGGTCGAGGAGGACATCAAGCCTTTTCGCGACGTGCTGCTGGGGCTGTTTTTCGTGACCATCGGCATGTTGCTGGATGTCCGTTCGGTCTTGGCGCAGCCCGGACTAGTGCTTCTTTTGGCGACCATCCCGGTGGTGGCGAAGTTCGCGGTGGTGGCGGGGCTCGCCCGCTTGTTCAAGCGACCGCTCGGCACCGCTATTCGCACCGGCCTGGCGTTGGCCCAGGCCGGCGAGTTCGGCTTTGTGCTGTTGGCGCAGGCGGGCGGGCTCAAGCTGGTCGACGCCGCCCTGATGGACGCGATTCTCGCGGCGATGCTGCTGTCCATGCTGGCCGCGCCGTTCCTGGTGGCGGCCGGCGATCGCATCGTCATGCGCGTATCGCGCGACGAGTGGATGCTGAAATCGCTGCAGCTCACGCAAGTGGCGGCGCAATCCATCAAGACCAACCGCCACGTGATCATCTGCGGTTACGGGCGTAACGGTCAGGCACTCGCCAAGTTGCTGGCGGCCGAAGGCGTGGAATCCATGGCCCTCGATCTTGACCCCGAGCGCATTCGTGAGGCGATGGCCGCCGGCGATTCGGTCGTCTACGCCGACGCGACGCGACGCGAGTCCCTGATGGCGGTGGGCCTGGCACGTGCCCAGGCACTGGTGATTACCTATGCCGATACCGCAAGCGCCTTGAAGATCCTGCACCACGTTCATGAGGCGCGGCCGAGGCTGCCGGTGATCGTGCGGGTCAAGGACGATAGCGACATGGACCGCCTGCATGCGGCGGGCGCGACGGAGGTGGTGCCCGAGGCATTCGAATCAAGTCTGATGCTGGCCTCGCATGCGATGTTGCTCACCGGCGTGCCGATTTCCCGCGTCGTGCGACGGGTCGGCGCAGTGCGGGAGTCGCGGTACGGTTTGCTGCGCGGATTCTTCCATGGTGCGAGCGACGAGCCCGAGGATCTCACCGAGCGCCGGAATGTGCGGCTGCACTCCGTCGTGCTCGAACCCGGAGCGGCGGCGGTCGGAATGACGCTTGCCGCCCTTGCGCTCGGTGAATTCGGCGTAGAGGTGGTCGGCGTTCGCCGGCCTGGAATTTCGTTTTCGCCCGTCACTGCCGACTTGAGGTTCGGCCCTGGAGACGTGATTGTTTTGAAGGGATTGCCGGAACAGATATCCCTAGGCGAAACCCGGCTTTTGCAAGGCGCTTGACTGGAGTCCATGACCCGAAAACGCGAAAGCCTCGCCAAAGGCAGGGATTTCGATGACGGCGTACAGACGTTCAGGTTGATTTCGCCGTCAGCGCCGCTACCCCGCGAAATACGGATTCGACAGAAAAAAGCCCCGCTGATGCGAGGCTTTTTTGCCGGCTTTGCCAAGCGTCAGCTGGTACGCCGACGCACGCAAGCGCCAACCAGAGCCAATCCGATCAGCAACATCGCTGGCGTTGAAGGTTCCGGCACTGCCGTGATAATGCCGGTCAGATCGAAGGTGCCAGGCACAAGCTGCCCGGGAGTGAAGGTCACAGTGCCGATCGGCGTGGAAGAAATGACGCCCACAAAGCCAGTGAATTGACCGGGTAACGAGCCTGCGACGGAGGCCGGAAACGTAATCGGATGCCCTGGCGCATCCGGTACATCGGTACCGTCAACGTTCACCCCGAGAGGTCCGCCTGCCGGGCCCCCATACGTTCCGAAATAGATTCCCAGAGCGAAGATACCGGCCCCCGGACTGATAGCAATCGAATTGGAAGAACCGTTCTGGCTGCTAAAAATATTGATATTCCCGTACGGGCCATCAGCCGGGGCAAAAAATGAGGGTGCCAGAACAAACGCCGTTGTTTCTGGAACGATAGAGACAACATTGCCGGCGCTGGATACCAACAGACCGTTGATCGGATCCGACGAACCCTGGCCAATGGGTGTCAGTATGTCGGCAAACCCGAAGTTTGTGATTCCACTGACCTGCGAGGCGAAATCCGTGTAATTATCCAGCGTGTAAGCAGTTGCCGCGAATGCGGCGGGTGATGTCAGTGCAGCAGCGAAGCAAAGTGATCTAAAGAGCTTTTTCATGGAGCTGGCCGAAATAACAACGTGAAGGCAACAAGGATGCCATGCATAAGCATACTCCATACCTGAAATATAAATCCTATGAATATCAATAAGTTAACGAGATGGCTTGCTGTTCGGCTACGCCAACTGTAAACGGCACCGACGTTTTCCCGCGCCACAAGGATTCGAAAACGAGGTGCGCGGACAAATCAATTGATGATGGTTCCACCGCCGCAGTTGCCCGCGATCGCCAACGCTGCCGTTTGTCCGTTCCGCCACTGGAATGGCGCTACGGCATTGGTACACGTGCCAATCGCAATCACGGCTGCGCCACCGGCCCAGCTACTCCAGCGGAAATTGCCCGTTACCGGGCTTCCGTCATCGGCTTTCACATCGATCTCGGCCATGACGTTTGACGGAACCAGGTTTCCAGTTTTCACGTTGGTGCGATTGCTCGGTAGAGTCGCGGTGGGTGTCGCGGTGGCGGCGGCCAGGTCTGCCAAATCATTGTTGGTCACGAGTTGAAGTACGCCACCATAGACGTTTGAGGGACTGTTGGCAGACGTGGAGCCACCACCGGCGACGGTGCATACCGAACATGAAAGAAAACCGGTGGCGGTGAGGTTTTGAAAAGCCGTTGGCGAGTCCAGTGCGGCGATGGCCCCGGTTCCCGCGCCAGTCGTGGCTGCAAGTGCGCTATTTCCCACCAACTGAATCTGCCCGCCCGCTCCTCCGGTGAGGTTGCCGGGGATCAAGCGAAACCGGTCTTGAAACGCGAAGTACGCCGCGCGGACGCCGTTCTGCTGGTCAATGACGTTGCGCACACGCGCGCCTTGAATCAATTCCTGTCCGCGCAGGATGCCGCCCAAGAGCAGTCCAATAATGACCAGTACGATCGCGATTTCGACCAGGGTGAAGCCTTGTTGCCTGCGCATGCCGCCTCCGGATGATTTCAAGTTATTTAACAAACAAAGCGCGTAACCCACATGATTTTGCAAGGGTTATGCCAGTTTTCATTTCATCGATATGACGGACATTCAGGGCTTATTCGGGCTGTGGGCGATCTGCGCGTGCGGTTTTACGGATTTTTCGACCACGGGGGTGACGAACCTTGAACGCCACTGGCGAGATTTCGTCATTTCTTCACCGCCGGCGGTGCGGTCGCGGTCGAGTTTGCAGCGGTCAGCCTTGCCGACAAAAAGCGGATTTCGGCCGGGTCCTTAACCAGCCCGCTTTCAAGCAATGCGCCCAGCAATACGCGGGCTGATTCGGTTTCGTTCATGTCGGCCAGCAGCAGTATTTCCATCTGTTTGACCCATGCCGGAACCGTGTCGGCGGTGGCTTCGCGGCGCAGGCTGGCAGCGAAGCTGCGCGCCAAGGCCATGTCTTTCAGGCCGTGCCTGGCTACGTGGGCGGCATGCGCGAGGGCGGGCCACCGGCGGTTCGGATCCGCATGGAATTTTTCGTGAACGAAGGCCAGCATCAGCCGCTGACGTTGCGGATCCTGTACTTCGCCATACAGACGGCTGGCCGCGAGGAGCGGATAGGGTCCGTCAGGGTCGAGTTCGAGAATGCGCTCGAGCCAGCCGAGCACACGGGCGTAGTCGAGACGTGCGAACGGAATTGACAAGCCGGGTTGGTTGTCGTGCGCCTGCAGGACCAGATTCATCAACTTGCCGGCCGTCAACGGGTCACCCAGCGAGAC
>JAYVST010000258.1:0-2557 GCA_043775255.1 Burkholderiales bacterium | reverse complement strand
CAGCGCCGGCATGCAACGCGTGCTTACCCGCATCGGCAGCCGCCTGTCGCGCCCGGTCAATCTCGCCGAAGGCGTGCCCGCGTTACATGCAGCGCGCGCGCCGCTCGAGATGGCATTCCGGCGGTTTTTCCCCTTGTTGCAGGGCGAAGCGTCTGCCTACCTTGCAGCCCCCAGCCGCAACACGCGCCCGTCGGAACTGTCGGTCAACAGGTAAACCAGCCCGTCGGGCCTGATATTCAGGCCAAAGTCGTCGCGCGCCGTCCATCCTCGGCGCGCACCTGACTGGCATCGGACACCGGACTTACCGACAGGCCAGGGCCGCACTTGCCGCAGGCCGTGCTTAGCGCGGAGACTGTCACCGCGGCACCCGCGCCCCGTTTCGACTCAATCGTCGCGACGGCCACGGCCTTCACCATGATGTTTGCCGCGCCCGCGCTCCTCGCGATCGTAGCGCTCATGCTCGTCGCGTCCACGTTCGGTGCGATAGCGCGGCGCGTACACATCGTTGTACCAGCGGTCCTGCACGAAATACACCGACTGACCGCAGGCGTTGTATCGCGCACAATGTTTGGCCCATTTTTTCTGGTGCCCAGGCGGTACGCGCAGATATAGCGGCTGCGCGGCGTATACCGGCGAAGGCTGGATGATGATCGGCTGCTGGTTGATAACTATCGGCGGAGGGTAGTTGCCGATTTCGATCCGCCCGTAGTAGCCCGGCTGGCCGATGGTTACCGCGACGTTGATGTCGGCCGCGTGTGCGGGCACGGTGGCGGCCGCCGCCGCGATCAGGGTTGCGACAATGAGCTTGTTCACTTGGAACTCCTTGGTTGATTCAGACCAGATGGATTCAACGCGCCGGCCGCGCTTCACGAATACTTCCCAACTCGCCGAATGTGTGACGGGATGTTGCCGCCGCGCACTGGCTGCCTTGTTTGCCGCGCCGATCAGCCCGAGGCGGCTGCTATCGCCGTCGATTCATCGGGCCTGCAGGACAGCGACCAGGTTCGCATGTCGCCCTTGATGCTGATCGTGCCGCGCTCCTCGCGCGGGAACGATTCGCCCAGCATGCACCGCGTGGCCTTGGTCATATGCGCGCTCGCGGGCGCGCCATGGGATTCCATCCGCCTCGCGGCGTTTACCGCGTCCCCCCACAGGTCATCGATGAATGCTCGAGCAATGGAGCGATTCTTCCCTGCGGCGGCGCTGTCGTCTGTACGTTCACGAACACTTGGAACGGCGACGGTTTACCGCGTTCGCCGACGAAGTGACGAACGCGACCGCTGCGAAGGCGGCGGGTCGTGGGACTACCGGGTCACACCACGAACCTGCTTCCTGACGGCCATCAACCGCTGCTGGCGCGGATCGGAAGCCGGCTGTCTCGACCACCCGTCAATCTCGCCGAAGGCGTGCTCGCGCTGCATGCGGCGCGGCCCGCGTGCTGCTCGATACGGCATTCCGGCGGTTTTTCCCCCTGTTGCAGGGTGAAGCGTCTGCCTACCTTGCGGGCCCCAGCCGCAACAGGCGCCCGTCGGAACTGTCGGTCAACAGGTAAACCAGCCCGTCGGGCCCGACCCGCACGTCGCGAATGCGCTCGTTGAGCCCCTCGAGCAGGCGTTCCTCGCGAACAACCTTCGTGCCGTCGAGAACAAGCCGCACCAGCAGCCCGAACTTGAGCGCCCCTACCAAAAGGCTGCCCTTCCAGCCGGGAATCGCGTCGGCATCGTAGAACGCCATGCCGGAGGGCGCGATCGACGGGTCCCAGTAGTGCACCGGCTGTTCCATGCCGGCCTTGGACGTGCCTTCCCCAATGCTCATGCCGGAGTAATCGCGGCGGTAGGTGATCACCGGCCAGCCGTAGTTGCGCCCGGCCTCCGGCCGATTGATCTCGTCACCGCCACGCGCGCCATGCTCGACGGTCCACAGCGCACCGGTCACCGGATGCAAGGCCGCGCCCTGGATGTTGCGATGCCCGTACGACCATATTTCCGGCAATGCGTCGGCGCGTCCTGCGAACGGGTTGTCCGGCGGCGCCCCGCCTTCCGGTCGAATGCGCACCACTTTGCCCAGGTGCACGCCCAACTCCTGCGCGCGGTCGCGTTGCCCGCGTTCGCCCAGACCGATCATCAGGTTGCCGTCGCGCATCTGCACGATGCGCGAGCCGAAGTGCAGGCCGCCGCGCACTTTGGGTATCTGACGGAAAATCACCCGCACCTCGTCTAACGCGGTAGTGCCCAGGCGCGCACGCGCCACGCTGGTGGCCGCGCCGCCTTCGCCCGATTCTGAAAACGAGAAAAAAATCGTCCGATTGGCTGCGAACCCGCGATCGAGCACCACATCGAGCAGGCCGCCCTGGCCTTGCGCTACGACTGTTGGCAGATTCCCCAAGGGCGCGCCGAGGGCGCCGTCGCGCGCGACCACGCGCATGCGGCCGGGCCGCTCGGTGACCAGCATGCGGCCGTCGGGCAAGAAAGCCAGCCCCCAGGGATGCTCCAGCCCGCGCGCGACGGTGGTGACGCGCAGATTTCCCTGCTCGCCGCGGAAATCCTGCGCAAAAGCC
>JAYVST010000257.1:0-2222 GCA_043775255.1 Burkholderiales bacterium | reverse complement strand
GCGCATCAGCGTCGCGGTCAGGCCGGCCAGGCGAGCCACGTGGCCGAGCGCATCGATGTCATGGTCGGCCGCCGCGATGCGGGTGCGACCGAAGCCGCGCTCCTGGGAGACGTGGATGGCCCGGATCGGCGTGGCGGCAATCGCGCGCCAGGCGCCCAGTTGCTCCAAGATCAGGCGTGAGCCGTGCGAGAGCGCGACCGCGCGCGGGTCATCAGCGCCGGCGCCGGCAGCGCGCGCATCCATGACCAGCGGAACCATGCCAACCGCGTGCAGGGCTAAGGCGGCCGTCAGCCCGACCGGCCCGGCGCCGGCGATCACGACGCGTTCGCCGGCGCCGGCGCCGGCAATCACGGCGCGTTCGCCGGGGGCGGACGGGATCACGCGCGCATCCACGCCTCGATATCGGCGACCGTCTTTGGACACACCGCCGTGATCAGTTCACAGCCGGACTCCGTCACCAGCGCATCGTCTTCGATGCGGATGCCGATATTCCAGAAATGCTCCGGCACATCCGCAGCGGGTCGTACGTAGATGCCGGGTTCGACCGTCACCATGTTGCCAGGCGCCAGCGGCAGCCACTGATCGCCATGCTTGTAGTCGCCCGCGTCATGCACATCCAGACCCAGCCAATGGCCGGTGCGGTGCATGTAGAAGCGGAAGTAACCGCCTTCACGCTTGTCTCCTTGCTCCAGCGCGGCATCGAGTGATCCGGTGAGCAGGCCCAGATCCAGCATGCCCTGCGCAAGAACCTTGACCGCCGCTTCATGCGGCAGGTTGTATGGCGTGCCCGGGCGCGTGACCGCGACCGCCGCGTCTTGCGCGGCCAGCACCAGATCGTAGAGGTCGCGTTGCGCGGCGGAAAAGCGACCGTTGACCGGGAAGGTGCGTGTGATGTCGCTGGCGTAGCTGGCCAGTTCGCAACCGGCGTCGATCAGTAGCAGGTCGCCGTCCTTGAGGGGGGCGTTGTTGGCGATGTAGTGCAGTACACAGGCATTGGCGCCACCGGCAACGATCGAGGTGTAGGCGGGGTACTCGGAGCCGCCGGCGCGGAACTCATGTAGCAGTTCGGCTTCGATCTCGCACTCGTTGCGTCCCGGACGGGTTGCGCGCATGGCGCGCTTGTGCGCCGCGCACGAAATGGCGGCTGCGCGACGCATGGTGGCGACTTCACTCGGGTCTTTGGTCAGGCGCATCGGGTCGAGCATGGCGCGTACGTCGCGAATCGCGGCCGGAGCCGATAGGCCGGAGCGCGCCATGTTGCGCACGCAATTGAGGGCGCGCGTGATGCGGGCATCGAATCCGTCGTCGAAGCCGACTGAGTAAAACAGGTTGGGGGCGCCGGCCAGGAGAGTCGCGAGCCGGCTGTCGAATTCCTCGATCGAATACGCCTCGTCGTAGCCGAACGCCGCTTGCGCGGCCGCCGGACCGTGCCGGAAGCCATCCCAGATTTCCCGTTCTTCATGCTTGGGACGGCAAAACAGGATGCTGCGGTTCGCGGCCCCGGCGACAATCACCGTCACGGCGTCGGGTTCGGTGAAGCCGGAGGCGTAGTAGGCGTAACTGTCGTGCCGATAAGGGAAATGGGTGTCGCGATTGCGCGCGCGCTCCGGGGCTGTCTGAATGACGGCAACACCGCCGCCGGCCGCGCGCATGGCGTCGGCGAGGCGCGCGCGGCGCGCAATGAAAGGGGTGATGTCGACTGGGTTCATGGGAATGATTGTAGGCCGGTTCGCGCAGCCTGCCGCAACTGATCATCGAGTTCGGCCAGGCGTTGCGGCGACCCCACGTCGGCCCAGCGACCGTCGAAGAATTCGCCGCCAACCCGACCCAGCGCCATCGACGTGCGCAGCAGGGGCGCGAGTTTCGCCTTGCTGCCCGGCGCGATGGCGGCGAACAGGGCGGGGTGGTAGACGCCGATCCCGCTGAAGGTCAAGAGAGGCGCCGCGCCGGCATTGACGAGCCCGCTTTGCAGGCCGAAATCTCCCAGCGGGTGATGCGGCGGGTTGGCAACGAGTACCAGCCAGGCATCGATTCGGCGATTCTCGATGTCGGCGGCAATGTCGGCCGCACGCGAGAAATCGTAGGCGCAATGCACGTCGCCGTTGACCACCAGGAATGGCGCTTTGCCCAGCAGCCCGAGCGCCTGTGCGATGCCACCGGCCGTCTCCAGCACATGCGCTTCGGGCGAATATTCAATTTCCACGCCGAGCCCTCGGCCATCC
>JAYVST010000256.1:0-12933 GCA_043775255.1 Burkholderiales bacterium | reverse complement strand
ATCGCCGCCGTCAACGTCGTCTTCCCGTGGTCCACGTGACCGATCGTCCCAACGTTAACGTGCGGCTTCGTACGCTCAAATTTGCCCTTGGCCATTGCTCTATCTCCTAAAGAACGAATTAAACAAAATGCTATTTCTTGGCACTGATGATGGCGTCGGCAACGCTTTTCGGCGCCTCTGAGTAATGCTTGAATTCCATCGTGTATGTCGCGCGCCCCTGGGTGGCGGAGCGCAGCGAAGTTGAATAGCCGAACATTTCCGACAGCGGCACTTCGGCCTTGATGACCTTGCCGCCACCTCCTGCGATATCTTCCATGCCCTGGACCATGCCGCGCCTGGACGAAAGATCGCCCATCACGGTGCCCGCATAGTCTTCCGGCGTTTCCACCTCGACCGCCATCATCGGCTCAAGCAAGACCGGCGACGCGGCGCGCATGCCGTCCTTGAACGCCATCGACGCGGCCATCTTGAACGCGTTTTCGTTGGAGTCGACATCATGGTAAGAGCCGAAATGGAGCGTAACCTTCACGTCGACTACCGGGTAGCCAGCCATAACGCCCGCCGGCAGGGTGTCAATCAACCCCTTCTCCACCGCAGGGATGAATTCGCGCGGCACCACGCCGCCCTTTATGGCGTCGACGAAGGTGAAGCCCTTGCCGGGCTCTTGCGGCTCGATCCTGAGCACCACATGGCCATACTGGCCGCGCCCGCCCGATTGCTTGATGAACTTGCCCTCGGCATTCTCGACCAGCTTGCGGATGGTCTCGCGGTAGGCTACCTGCGGCTTGCCTACGCTCGCCTCGACGCCGAATTCGCGCCGCATGCGGTCGACGATAATCTCCAGATGCAGTTCGCCCATGCCGGCGATGATGGTCTGCCCGGACTCCTCGTCAGTATGTACACGGAAAGACGGATCCTCTTGCGCCAGGCGATTCAAGGCGATGCCCATCTTCTCCTGATCGACCTTGGTCTTGGGTTCGACGGCTTGCGAAATCACCGGTTCCGGGAAAATCATGCGCTCGAGAATGATGACCTTGTCCGGATCGCAAAGTGTGTCGCCCGTAGTCGCCTCTTTCAGGCCGACCGCTGCGGCGATGTCGCCAGCGCAAACCTGCTTGATCTCCTGGCGCTGATTCGCATGCATCTGCAGGATCCGGCCTAAACGATCCTTCTTGCCTTTCACCGAGTTGTAAATGGTGTCGCCGGAGTTGACCATACCCGAATAGACACGGAAAAATGTCAGCTGGCCGACGAACGGGTCGGTCATGATCTTGAACGCAAGCGCCGAAAACGATTCGTCGTCGGTAGCGCGTCGCTCGGTACCTTTGCCGTTCTCGAGTTCACCCTTCACCGGCGGAATATCCGTCGGCGCAGGCAGGAAGTCCAGCACGGCGTCGAGCATCGCCTGCACGCCTTTGTTCTTGAATGCGGAGCCGCACAGCATCGGCACGATCTCGTTGGCGATCGTCCGCGTGCGCAGACCCAGCTTGATTTCCTCAAGCGTGAGCGCATTGCCTTCGAGGTATTTGTTCATCAGTTCTTCGGACGCCTCGGCCGCGGCTTCGATCATCTTCTCGCGCCACGTGTTGGCTTCCTCCAGCAGCGCTTCGGGAATCTCACGCAGCTCGAACTTCATGCCTTGGGACGCCTCGTCCCAGAAGATCGCTTTCATGCGGATCAGATCGATGACGCCCTGAAAGCCCTCTTCGGCGCCGATCGGAATCTGCAACGGGATCGGATTGGCCTTCAGGCGCGCGCGCATTTGCTCGTGCACCTTGAAGAAATTCGCTCCGGTACGGTCCATCTTGTTGACGAACGCCAAACGGGGTACGCGGTACTTGTTGGCCTGCCGCCAAACCGTCTCCGAC
Organism: Burkholderiales bacterium; assembly: GCA_043775255.1. Classification (GTDB taxonomy): domain Bacteria; phylum Pseudomonadota; class Gammaproteobacteria; order Burkholderiales; family JAEUOS01; genus JAEUOS01. The sequence continues at coordinate 11,065 of JAYVST010000256.1, read as the reverse complement.
TGCGGCTGAACGCCACCGACGGCGCAATAGACCATGCATGCGCCGTCAAGCACACGCATGGAACGCTCGACTTCGATGGTGAAATCGACGTGGCCGGGTGTATCGATGATGTTGATGCGATGTTCGGGATAGGAACTGTCCATTCCCTTCCAGAAACAAGTGGTCGCCGCAGACGTGATGGTGATGCCGCGCTCGCGCTCCTGTTCCATCCAGTCCATGGTTGCCGCACCGTCGTGCACTTCGCCGATCTTGTGCGACACGCCGGTATAAAAAAGGATCCGCTCGGTCGTCGTGGTTTTTCCGGCATCGATATGCGCGGAAATGCCGATGTTGCGATAGCGTTCGATTGGAGTCTTGCGGGCCACTTTGGGTACCTCTTTCGCTTTAAAGATCAAGCCGGAATCCGGTCCGGCGGACATACAACGTTCATGCGATGCTTGCCCGAAACAAAAGAGCGCCCCTTGTCTGGAGGCGCTCCGGGTCGGCTTGGAGGCGGGGCATCCCCGCTTTTGCACCTAGAACCGGAAGTGGGCGAACGCCTTGTTGGCCTCCGCCATGCGATGGACTTCGTCGCGCTTCTTGACAGCGCCACCACGTCCTTCGGCAGCCTCGATCAACTCGTTCGCCAGTCGCTGGCCCATCGACTTCTCGGAGCGCTTGTGCGCGGCCTCGCGCAGCCAGCGCATGGCCAGGGCCATGCGGCGGATCGGCCGCACTTCGACCGGGACCTGGTAGTTGGCGCCTCCGACCCGGCGCGACTTGACTTCCACCATCGGTTTCGCATTGCTCAACGCCTGCCCGAACACCTCGATGGCGTTCTTGCCGGACTTTTTCGCGATCTGGTCAAGCGCACCATAGATGATGCGTTCGGCAACCGCCTTCTTGCCCTCGATCATCACAACGTTGACAAACTTGGAAAGGTCGACGCTGCCGTACTTCGGATCCGGCAAAATCTCGCGCTTGGGGACTTCTCTACGACGTGGCATGGTTCATCCCTTTCTCAGGCAGCCTTCGGACGCTTGGCGCCGTACTTCGAACGCGATTGCTTGCGGTCCTTCACACCCTGGGTGTCAAGGCTGCCGCGCACCATGTGGTAGCGCACGCCGGGCAAGTCCTTGACCCGGCCGCCTCGGATCAACACGACAGAATGCTCCTGCAGATTGTGCCCTTCGCCGCCGATGTACGAAATCACCTCAAACCCGTTGGTCAGACGCACCTTGGCGACCTTGCGCAAGGCCGAATTCGGCTTTTTCGGGGTCGTGGTATATACCCTAGTGCAAACGCCGCGCTTTTGCGGGCAACGCTGCATCGCGGGTACCTTGCTCTTGACCGCCGGCGCCTGGCGCCCACTGCGTACGAGCTGGTTGATGGTTGGCATGTCGCGATATCCGATGACTGATTTATATTGATGACGGCCCGACTGCGATTGGCCGGGCGTGATTGATATTCAAAGAAACAAAAAAAGAAACAAAAAGAAACGAACAAAGACTTGGGATTATAGCGTTTCCAAGCCACACCCGTCAAGGCTGGCTGACTGGATGCGGCCGGCAGGAATAGCAGGCCGGCCGCATTCCAATCAGGCGTCTGCGGTTTCCGGCGCCGCGGTGTCCGCCGCCGGGACGGTCTCGAACACCGCCTCCGCCGACTCGGCTTCCTTGTTGCGTCGGGCGATGTGGTACGCCAATCCGCTGCCGGCCGGAATCAGGCGACCCACAATCACGTTTTCCTTCAGGCCGCGCAAATCGTCCTTCTTGCCCATGATGGCCGCCTCGGTGAGTACCCGCGTGGTCTCCTGGAACGAGGCTGCGGAAATGAACGAGTCGGTCGATAGCGAAGCCTTGGTAATCCCGAGCAATACGTGCTCGTAGGTCGCAGGCGCCTTGCCCTGCGAAATGACCCGATCGTTCTCGTCGAGCAGGTCGGAACGTTCGACCTGTTCCCCGACGATGAAGCGGGTGCCGCCCGGCTCGATGATCTGGACGCGGCGCAACATCTGGCGCACGATCACCTCGATGTGCTTGTCGTTGATTTTCACCCCCTGCAGGCGATACACGTCCTGGACTTCGTCGGTGATGTAGCGCGCCAGGGCCTCAACCCCTTGCAGATGCAGAATGTCGTGCGGATCGGCGGGACCGTCAACCAGCATTTCGCCCTTGTTGACCACCTGGCCGTCATGCACCAGCACCTGTTTGTCCTTGGCGATCAGGAATTCATGCGCCTGCCCGTCGAGATCGGTGATGACCAGACGCTGCTTGCCCTTGGTGTCCTTGCCGAACGAAACCGTTCCGGTCACTTCCGCCATCATGCCCGCGTCCTTCGGCGCGCGCGCCTCGAACAATTCCGCCACCCGCGGCAAGCCGCCGGTGATATCACGGGTCTTGGAAGACTCTTGCGGGATGCGCGCCAGCACTTCGCCCACGCCTGCCTGCTGACCATCCTTGACCGTAATCAGTGAACCAACCTGGAACGAGATGGTCACCGAATGATCGGTACCGGCGATCTTGACCTCTTCGCCACGCTCGTTCATCAGCTTGACCTGCGGGCGGACTCCTTTGGCCTTCGATGAGCTGGACCGTTTTGGGTCGATCACGACAAGGGTCGAAAGACCGGTGACCTCGTCCATCTGCTTGGCCACCGTGACGCCTTCCTCGACGTTTTCGAACTTGATGGTGCCGGCATACTCGGTGATTATCGGCCGGGTGTGCGGATCCCACGTCGCGAGCATTCCCCCCGCCTTCATCGCGACGCCATCGGCGACCGCGAGCGTAGCGCCATAAGGCACCTTGTGACGCTCGCGTTCACGTCCGTTGTCATCGGTGACGAGTACTTCGCCCGAGCGCGAAATCGCGATCTTCTCGCCCTTGGCGTTTGTCACGTAACGCATCGTGGGCGTGAAACGGATCACGCCGCTCGATTTCGCTTCCACGCCCGAAGCGGCGGCGGCACGGGAAGCCGCGCCGCCGATGTGGAACGTGCGCATGGTCAACTGCGTGCCCGGTTCGCCGATCGACTGTGCGGCGATCACGCCCACCGCTTCGCCGACGTTGACTGGCGAACCACGACCCAGATCCCTCCCGTAGCATTTGCCGCACAGCCCGTAGCGGGTGTCGCAGGTTAGCGGGGTACGTACCCGCACTTCGTCGATTCCAAGCGCCTCGATGGATTCGACCGCGTCTTCGTCAAGCAGATACCCGGTCTCATACAGGACGTTTTGGGACTCCGGATGCAACACGTCGGCAATCGTCACACGGCCCAGGATACGGTCGCGCAGCGGCTCGATCACCTCGCCGCCCTCGACCAGCGCCTTCATCGTCACGCCGTTCGCAGTGCCGCAATCCTCTTCAGTGACCACCAGATCCTGCGTCACGTCGACCAAACGCCGGGTGAGATATCCCGAGTTGGCGGTCTTGAGGGCGGTGTCGGCTAAGCCCTTGCGCGCGCCGTGCGTCGAAATGAAGTACTGCAGAACGTTCAATCCCTCGCGGAAATTTGCCGTGATCGGCGTTTCGATGATCGACCCGTCGGGTTTCGCCATCAAGCCGCGCATGCCGGCAAGCTGCCGGATTTGCGCCGCCGAGCCGCGCGCGCCGGAGTCGGCCATCATGTAGATGGAATTGAACGACTCCTGCTTGACCTGCTTGCCGTGGCGATCGGTGGTCATCTCGTGACCGAGCTGTTCCATCATCGCCTTGCCGACCTGATCGCCGGCACGGCCCCAGATATCGACCACCTTGTTGTAGCGTTCGCCTTGGGTCACCAGTCCCGAGGTGTATTGCTGCTCGATCTCCTTGACCTCGGTTTCCGCCTTGCGGATGATGTCGTGCTTGACCGGCGGGACCAGCATATCGTCCATCGCGATGGAGATGCCGGCACGCGTGGCAAGCGTGAACCCGGACTGCATCAGTTTGTCGGCGAAAATCACGGTTTCGCGCAGCCCGCACTTGCGGAACGACACGTTGATGAGTTTGGATATTTCCTTCTTCTTCAACGCCTTGTTGATCACCGAGAACGGCAGGCCGCGCGGCAATATCTCCGAAAGCAGGGCTCGGCCAACGGTGGTCTTGTGGCGGACGATCTTCTCGACGAATCCGGCGCCGTCGGTGGCGGCTTCGAATTCCGGAATCCGCACGACAATGCGCGATTGCAGTTCGACTTGGCGATTGTCGAGCGCGCGCTTGACTTCGCTCACATTGGAGAAGACGATGCCTTCTCCGGCGCCGTTGATGCGCTCGCGGGTAGCGTAGTACAGGCCGAGAACGATGTCCTGGGACGGCACGATCGACGGCTCACCGTTGGCCGGAAACAGGATGTTATTCGAGGCCAGCATCAGCGCACGCGCCTCGAGTTGCGCCTCCAACGAAAGCGGCACGTGGACGGCCATCTGGTCACCGTCGAAGTCGGCGTTGAACGCCGCGCACACCAGCGGGTGCAGCTGGATCGCCTTGCCTTCGATCAGCACCGGCTCGAACGCCTGGATGCCGAGACGATGCAACGTTGGCGCACGGTTGAGCATGACCGGGTGCTCACGGATCACCTCTTCGAGGATGTCCCACACTTCGGGGCCTTCCTGCTCCACACGCTTCTTGGCTGCCTTGATGGTCGTGGCCGACCCTTGCAGCTCCAGCTTGTTGAAAATGAAGGGCTTGAAGAGTTCCAGCGCCATCTTCTTCGGCAAGCCGCATTGGTGCAGCTTGAGCTGCGGCCCGACAACGATGACAGAACGGCCCGAGTAGTCGACCCGCTTGCCCAAAAGGTTCTGGCGGAAACGGCCACCCTTGCCCTTGATCATGTCGGCCAGTGACTTGAGCGGGCGCTTGTTGGCGCCGGTCATCGCCTTGCCGCGACGACCGTTGTCGAGCAGTGAATCGACCGCTTCCTGGAGCATGCGCTTCTCGTTGCGCACGATGATCTCGGGTGCCTTGAGTTCGAGCAGGCGCTTCAACCGGTTGTTGCGGTTGATGACTCGGCGATACAGGTCGTTCAGATCGGAAGTGGCAAAGCGACCACCGTCAAGCGGCACCAGCGGGCGCAGGTCCGGCGGCAGCACCGGCAGAACTTCAAGCACCATCCATTGCGGCTTGATGCCGGACTTCTGGAATGCCTCCATGATCTTCAGACGCTTGGAGTACTTCTTGACCTTCGCCTCGGAGCCGGTCGCTTCGAGCTCCTTGCGGATGGTATCGGTCTCGTGTACCAGGTCGAGCGCGCGCAACAAGTCGCGAATGCCCTCGGCGCCCATGCTGGCCTGGAAGTCGTCGCCGAATTCCTCGACCTTGGACAGATAGTCGTCCTCGGTCAGCAACTGGCAGCGCTTAAGCGGCGTCATGCCGGGATCGGTCACGACGTAGGCTTCGAAGTAAAGCACCCGTTCAATGTCGCGCAGCGTCATGTCGAGAACCATGCCCAGTCGCGACGGCAGCGATTTCAGGAACCAGATGTGGGCCGTCGGCGAGGCCAGTTCGATGTGCCCCATGCGCTCACGACGCACCTTCTGCAGCGTGACTTCAACGCCGCACTTCTCGCAGATCACGCCGCGATGCTTGAGGCGCTTGTACTTGCCGCACAGGCATTCATAGTCCTTGATCGGGCCGAAGATCTTGGCGCAAAACAGGCCGTCGCGCTCCGGCTTGAAGGTGCGGTAGTTGATGGTCTCAGGCTTCTTGACTTCGCCGTAAGACCATGAGCGGATCTTTTCCGGGGAAGCCAGTCCGATGCGGATCGAATCGAATTCTTCTTCTTGCGTGACTTGCTTGAACAGATCGAGTAGAGCTTTCATTGGCTTGTCTCTCAGAGTGAAGAATTAATGACGCTCAAGGTCGATGTCGATCGCGAGCGACCGGATTTCCTTGACCAGCACGTTGAACGACTCCGGCATGCCGGGGTCGATCTTGTGGTCGCCCTTGACGATGTTCTCGTAGATCTTGGTGCGGCCGTTGACGTCGTCCGACTTGACCGTCAACATTTCCTGCAACGTGTAGGAAGCGCCGTAGGCCTCCAGCGCCCACACCTCCATCTCGCCGAAGCGTTGACCGCCGAACTGCGCCTTGCCGCCGAGCGGCTGTTGCGTCACCAGGCTGTAGGGTCCAGTGGAACGCGCATGCATCTTGTCATCCACCAAATGATGCAATTTGAGAATATGCATATACCCCAGGGTGACCGGTCGCTCGAATGCTTCTCCGGTGCGCCCGTCATACAGGGTCACCTGCGTCTTGCTCCTGGTGAACCCGTTCTTCTGCGCAAGGTCGTCCGGATAGGCGAGGTTCAGCATCGCCGTGATCTCCTCCTCGGTCGCGCCGTCGAATACGGGCGTGGCGAACGGGACGCCTTTACGCAGGTTGTGCGCCAGACCGACAATCTCGTCATCGTTGAAGTGGGCGAGATCTTCGCTCTTGCCGCTCGCGTTGTAGATCTTCTCCAGGAACTTGCGGGTCTCGGTGACCTTCTTCTGCTGCACCAGCATCTCATTGATACGTTGGCCCAGGCCCTTGGCAGCCCAACCCAGGTGGGTCTCGAGAATCTGGCCCACATTCATCCGCGAAGGCACGCCCAGCGGATTCAACACGATGTCGGCAGGCGTGCCGTCGGCCATGTAGGGCATGTCCTCGACCGGGATGATGCGCGACACGACGCCCTTGTTACCGTGCCGGCCGGCCATCTTGTCGCCGGGCTGGAGGCGGCGCTTGACCGCGAGATACACCTTGACCATCTTGATGACGCCGGGCGGCAGCTCGTCTCCCTGGGTGAGCTTTTTGCGCTTTTCCTCGAAGGCCAGATCGAACTGGTGGCGCTTCTGCGTCAGGCTGTCCTTGAGCTGCTCGAGTTGCTGGGCAGCCTCCTCGTCGGCCAAACGAATATCGAACCAGTGATAGCGGTCGAGATCGTTCAGGTAGGCGTGGTCGATCTTGACGCCCTTGGCCAGCTTCTTGGGCCCGCCATTGGCCACTTTGCCGGTGAGCATGCGTTCGATTCGCGAGAAGGTGTCGTTCTCGACAATCCGCATCTGGTCGGCCAGGTCCTGCTTGTAGCTTTTCAACATGTCGTCGATGATCGACTGCGCCCGCTTGTCGCGTTCAATGCCTTCGCGAGTGAAGACCTGCACATCGATCACCGTGCCGGCGATGCCGGAGGAAACCCGCAGCGAAGTATCCTTGACGTCGGATGCCTTCTCGCCAAAGATCGCGCGCAACAGTTTTTCTTCCGGCGTCAGCTGGGTTTCGCCCTTGGGCGTGACCTTGCCGACCAGAACATCTCCCGCCTGAACCTCGGCGCCGATGTAGACGATGCCCGACTCATCCAGGCGCGCCAGCTGGCCTTCCGAGAGATTGGAGATGTCGCGCGTGATTTCTTCCGAACCGAGCTTGGTGTCGCGCGCGACCACCGAAAGTTCCTCGATATGGATCGAGGTATAGCGGTCTTCGGCGACGACCCGCTCGGAAATCAGGATCGAATCCTCGAAGTTGTAGCCGTTCCAGGGCATGAACGCGACCAGCATGTTCTGCCCCAGGGCAAGCTCACCGAGGTCGGTGGACGCACCATCGGCAACGACATCGCCCTTGGCGACGCGATCGCCGGCAGCCACGATCGGCCGCTGGTTGATGTTGGTGTTCTGGTTGGACCGGGTGTATTTGGTCAAGTTGTAAATATCCACACCCGCCTCGCCGGCAACGGTCTCGTCGTCGTTGACGCGGATGACGATGCGGCCGGCATCGACGTAGTCGACCAGGCCGCTGCGCAACGCTTGCACGGTGGTGCCGGAGTCGACCGCAACGGTGCGTTCGATGCCGGTCCCGACCAGCGGCTTTTCCGCACGCAGGCACGGCACCGCCTGACGCTGCATGTTCGAACCCATCAGCGCGCGGTTCGCGTCGTCATGTTCAAGGAAGGGGATCAGGGAAGCCGCGACAGAAACAATCTGGCCCGGCGCCACGTCCATGTACTCGATGCGATCGGCGGTCGCGAGGATGGTCTCGCCCTTGTTGCGCGCGGTCACCAGTTCGTCGGTCAGTTTGCCCGACCGGTCCAAGCCGGCGTTCGCCTGCGCGATGGTGAACTGCCCTTCCTCAATTGCCGACAGGTAGTCGATCTCGTTGGTGACGCGACTGTTGACGACCTTGCGGTAGGGCGTCTCAAGGAATCCGTAGTGATTCAAGCGCGCGTACAGGGCCAATGAATTGATCAGGCCGATGTTCGGGCCTTCCGGCGTTTCGATCGGGCAGACCCGGCCGTAGTGGGTCGGATGGACGTCGCGCACCTCAAAGCCCGCGCGTTCGCGCGTCAGGCCGCCCGGCCCGAGCGCCGAGACGCGACGCTTGTGAGTGATCTCGGAAAGCGGATTGGTCTGGTCCATGAACTGCGAGAGCTGACTGGAGCCGAAAAACTCGCGGATGGCAGCCGAGATCGGCTTGGCGTTGATCAGGTCATGCGGCATCAGATTCTCGGTCTCGGCCTGGCCCAGACGTTCCTTGACCGCCCGCTCGACCCGTACCAGGCCCGCACGGAACTGGTTTTCCGCCAGCTCGCCCACACAGCGCACGCGGCGATTGCCTAGGTGGTCGATGTCGTCGATCACACCGCGTCCGTTGCGCAGGTCGACCAATATCTTGATGACCGCAACGATGTCCTCATTCGAGAGCGTGCCCGAGCCTTCGAGCGCTTCGCGACCGACGCGGCGATTGAATTTCATGCGTCCGACGAAGGACAGATCGTAACGGTCGGGGTCGAAGAACAGGCTGTTGAACAAGGACTCGACTGCGTCTTCCGTGGGCGGCTCGCCGGGGCGCATCATGCGGTAGATCGCGATGCGTGCGGAGTGCTGGTCGGGAATGTCGTCGGCACGCAAGGTCAGGGAAATGTAGGAGCCCTGATCGAGGTCGTTGGTGTAAAGCGTGCGAATGTCCTTGATTCCGGATTCGCGCAGCGTACCGAGCAGGGTCTCGGTAATCTCGTCGTTGGCGTTGGCGAGAACCTCGCCGGAATCGGTATCGACAACGTTGGTCGCGAGCGTGCGCCCAAGCAGGAAATCGTCCGGAACGGAAATGCGCTTCAGGCCTGCGGCCTCGAAGTCCCGGATGTGCTTGACGGTAATGCGCTTGTCCTTGGGGACAATGGTCTTGCCGGACTTGTCGGTGATGTCGAAACGGGCGATTTCACCGCGCAGGCGCTCGGGCACCACCTCGAATTGCGCGCCTTCCTTGAGAACATGGAAGGTATCGAACTGGAAAAACGACTGCAGAATCTGCTCCGGCGAATAGCCCAGCGCCTTGAGGAGGATCGTTACCGGCATCTTGCGGCGCCGGTCGACACGGAAGAACAGGATGTCCTTGGGGTCGAACTCGAAATCGAGCCAGGAGCCGCGGTAGGGAATGATGCGGGCGGAAAACAGCAGTTTGCCGGACGAATGCGTCTTGCCGCGGTCGTGCTCGAAGAACACGCCCGGTGAACGATGCAGTTGCGAGACGATCACCCGCTCGGTACCGTTGATGACGAAGGAGCCGGTCGTGGTCATGAGCGGGATTTCGCCCATGTAGACCTCCTGCTCCTTGATTTCCTTTACCTTCTTCTTGGTCGTGTCTTCCTTGTCGAGGAGGATCATGCGCACCTTGGCGCGCAGCGGCGACGCGAAGGTCAGGCCGCGCTGCTGGCACTCCTTGACGTCGAACGGCGGCATGCCCAACTGGTAGGAAAGAAATTCGAGCCTCGCGTATTCGTTGTGGCTTACGATGGGAAAGATCGAGGAGAACGCGGCCTGCAGGCCTTCGCCCTTGCGCGCATTCCCGGGCGTGTCCGCCTGCAGGAACTGCGTGTAGGACTCAAGCTGTGTTGCCAGAAGAAACGGCACGGTCTGCACACTGGCACGCTTGGCAAAACTCTTGCGGATGCGTTTTTTCTCGGTGAAAGAATAAGACATAAGCCTCTTTCGAATCGCGCACGGTTCCAAGGGTCGATCAAACCCGTGAGATCGTGAGAAACAGGCGACTGGATCGTGAACAGCGGGAGGGTCCCGAAGCTCACCTGATCCGGCGGTTGGCCACTACCAACCTATGGCGGACGGCCGCGCATTGCGCACGAACCCGGCCGGAACAGGATCTTCTGCAGTCGTATCAGAAGACACATTCAAGAACGCTCGCTGAAACGAACGCGCTTGAGTGCGGCATCTGCCACACCGGCCCGCGGTTGCCGGCAACAGACCGGCGCGCGCGAACCCCACTGCAATTACTTGACTTCGACTTTCGCGCCAGCGTCCTCGAGTTGCTTCCTGAGGGCGGCAGCGTCTTCCTTCTTGATGCCTTCCTTGACAGCTTTTGGTGCGCCGTCGACTAAGTCTTTGGCTTCCTTCAGGCCCAGACCGGTAGCTGCGCGAACGACCTTGATCACTTCAACCTTCTTCTCGCCGGCGGCGAGCAGGTTGACGGTGAATTCGGTCTGCTCTTCCGCAGCCGGCGCAGCTGCGCCTGCTGCGGGCGCGGCCACGGCCACGGCAGCGGCCGCTGCGGAAACGCCGAACTTGACTTCCATCTCCTTGATCAGTTCCGAGAGGTCGAGAACGGTCATGCCTGCGATTGCATCGAGAATTTCTGCTTTGCTAACTGCCATGATTGACTCCAGATTTCAGTAAAGGTTTGATTGATTCCAGAAGCGGCAAGAAAACCCTGGCGCTGTTCAAGCGCCTGCCTTCTCTTTGGCATCACGCACCGCAGCTAGCCCGCGCGCGAACTTGGTCGGAACCTCGTTCAACGTACGGACGAACTGCGCGATCGGCGCCTGCATCGTGCCCAACAGCCTCGACAGCAACTCCTCACGCGACGGCATGGTGGCCAGCGCTTTCACGCCGTTCACGTCCATCAGGTAGTTGGCCATCGCACCCGCCTTGACAACGAGCTTGTCGTTGTCTTTGGCGAAGCTGTTCAACACCTTGGCGGCAGCAACCGGATCGGTGGAGATCCCGTAAATCAGGGGACCCACCATGTGATCGGCCAGGGCCGCGAAGGGCGTGCCTTCAACGGCGCGGCGCGCCAGGGAGTTCTTGAGAACACGCAAATACACGCCGGATTCGCGCGCCTTCTTG
>JAYVST010000255.1:0-3598 GCA_043775255.1 Burkholderiales bacterium | reverse complement strand
TGCGGCGTGGCGCCGATGAAATTGTCGCGCTCTAAACCGAACTCGGGTTTGGCCTGACGGTGCAGAGTAGCCAGTTCGCGCCCCATGCGGGCGAATCCGGCCGCAGTGCCGGGCACCAGGTCGAAATGCTCCAAGACCAGGTAGGTATGCCGTCCTTCGCCACCAAGCAGCAGGACCTCGGGCACGCGGATCGACCGCGCATCGGCCAGCACTTTGAGGCCACGCGCTTCGGCCTTGAAGCGCCCCATTTGCTCGGGGTCGCCAATCTTGACGAAGACCTGCGCGCCCTCGGCCAAGGTGGCGCGGCAAACCGATTGCGTCGCAGCGCCAACCACCGGCAGCTCTTCGCGCACCTCGCGCACCTCGCGCACCTCGCGCACCTCGCGCACCTCGCGCACCTCGCGCACCTCGCGCACCTCGCGCACCTCGCGCACTTCGCGCACTTCGCGCACTTCGACTACGCGGCGCGCCAGGCGGGTAAAAAACACCGTCAGTTGGTCGCGCAGGACGTCGGTTTGCATGGCCGCAAATGATACACGGCGGCATTTCAGATCCCACGACTCCGGCGCCCGCGCAGCGCGTCAAGCGGACGCCGACTACAGCCCTGCAAGCCGACGCGAAAGCCGGGACAGGCTCTATCGCTGGCTAAGCAACACTTGCGCTTGCAGGGGGGACTGTTCGATTTTCCGGATCGCGGCACGAACCGGGCCGTCCGCGATCAAGTCATCGATATGTGATGCGCCGGAAGCACCGCCATTACGCAGCGCCTGCATCAACGCCGGACCGGGTCGGGCCACCTGAAAATCCTGACCTCCCAGCGCTGACCTGGCCTGGACGTCAGATACGCCGGTAGCGCGCGCGATCAGCGCCGCGGTTTCGGCCGGATGGGCGGCAATCCAGCGTCGTGCCTGCTCGAAGCGGCCGACAATGGTTTCTACAACCAATGGACTATCGGCGAGCATGCGCTCACTTACGGTGAGTACCTGATACTCGTCGGCCGCGCGTGAGACAACATATACGGCCTTGATCGGGCTGCCGGTGCGGCGCCGTTCAAGCGCAACTTTTGCAGGCACGATCGCAAAATCGCTGTCGATTGCAGTACCGTCAACCCACTGCGGACGAACGTCGATCGACGCTTCTGGCAGCCAACCAGGCTGGCGCATCACCAGCACATGCGGCGCCGCCGCGCCGCCAGTCGCGACAGCGATCGCAGGCGCGGGCCCGGTCTGCGCGTGCACCATTGCGGTTGCGCCGGCAAGCGAAGCAAACATCATGAGAGTGAAGAGACGGCGCATGGCAAAAGGTTCGGCTTGGACAGGACCGCCATGGTAGGACTCCTCTTATATCCGGGGAACGAATGATTTCTTGGTTGTTCATTCCAAAAGAGTCTAAAAAAAAGGCGGCCTCAGGCCGCCTTTCAGGCATGCGCGCCAGGAATTCAATCGGCGTATTGCCCTGCCTTCTTGATGATCGGCGTCCACTTGTCGATTTCCGCCTTGAGAAAGGTCTTGAGTCCCTCCGGCGTCTGCTTGGCCGGCGGCACGACGATGGCGCCCAGCTTGTCCATCGCCGTGCGGAAGCCGGGGTCCTTGAGTGCCGCTTGCAAGGCCATATTGAGTTTGTCTGTCACCGCCTTGGGCGCCCCCTTGGGCGCATACATGCCGTGCCAGACCGCCAGATCGAAGCCTTTCAGGCCCTGGCTGTCGAGCGTGGCGAGATTCGGCAACGAAGACACCTTTTCCTTGGTGGTCACGCCGTAGGCCTTGACGCGCCCGGTGGTGATCAACGAAGTGGTCTGGGTGGTCTGGTCGCACAACAACTGCACTTGCCCGCCCTGCAGGTCGGTCATGGCCGGCGCCGTACCTTTGTAGGGTATGGTCTGCAGGTCAATTTCGATGGTGCTCATGAAGAGCAGCCCGCACAGATGGGAAGCCGCACCCAGGCCGGCATTGGCATAGTTGACCTTGGCCTTGTTCGCCTTGAGATAGGGAATGAGCTCGGCGAAGGTGTTGGGCGGAAAGTCCTTGTTCGCCACCAGGGTCATCGGCACGTCGACCACCTGCCCGATGTACTCGAAATCGTTCATCGGGTTGAAGCGCAGGACGCGGTACAGGGCCGGCGCAGTGGACATGCCGATGTGGTGTACCAGCACGGTGTAACCGTCAGCCGGCGCCTTGGCCACGAACTCGACCGCCAGTGTGCCGCCGGCGCCGGGCTTGTTCTCGACGATCACCGTGCCGCCCATCGGTTTCATCATCGCCTGTGCCAGTTGCCGGGTAACGATGTCGGTCGGGCCGCCGGCGGCGAAAGGAACGATCAGGGTGACCGGCTTGGTCGGATAGCCTTGTGCCCCCGCCTGAGCAGCCGAGAATGCCAGCACGGCCGCAGCGAAGCAGCGCATCGATCTTTTCATTTTGTCTCCATGCCAGTCGAGTCAGGCGGCGGATTCTACCCGCCGCCCGATACGTGTGTCAGCAGGAGAAACCCGCACTTTTGACTTGGCGCAAACAGATGGCCGCGCCCACCCTGCGTCAGCCGCCTTGAGGCCGACACCGGGCACCGTGCCTCGCGGCGCCAATCACGCTTGCACGGGAAATCAATCGGGTGTGGCTCTTTTTGAACGCGTGCCGACGAGCTAATTTTTGGCATCTAAACCACGACGGGACTCTTCTCCAGACTTGCCCACACCCGCTTGTGCTCCACCGGCGGGCGTGACGCTGCCGGCTCGTGGTGCGGCGCCAGGGTGCGCACGATCTGCTCGGGACTGCGCACGTAGGGTGCCACCGTGTACACCGCCGCCACCGTGGCCATGCGCTTGCGGTTGCGCTTCTCGCCCTTGGTGAGCCGCTTGTCGAATTTGCGCCCTTGCGATTGCGCCGCCTTGCGGGTGCCCTCGCGCAGATCCCGCGGCAGCATCACCACGCCCTTGCCGTCGGCGCTCAGCGCCAGGATCGAACTGCTCGCATCTCCCGCCGCCGGCAGGCGCTGGGCGTAGAACCCATCGAAGTCCACCCCCGCACGCGCAACCAGTTCCTCCACCTGCCGCTTGCCGATCGGCTTGCCCGTCTCCTGCTCCAGCCGCGCAACCGTCGCCTCGAAGGAGACCTGGGCCGCCGATTCCGCCGCCAGGCGCCGCACCCCCAGCGAGTACTCCTCGATGGGCAGGTTCAGATCTGCATCCAGCGGATGCAGGCTCTCCACCCCGGCGGCCCCGTAGCCCGCGCGCTGTACCCGGACCTCGCCGAATACCGTCGACAGGCCGCGCTCGTGCACGCGCGCCTGCGTGCGCGCCACCCCATCGGCACCCACAACCGGCCCCGCCGCCTCACCCGCACCACGACTATCCACCTGCGCCTGGAACAGTTCGCGCATCAACTGCCGTCCCTGATCCTTGAGCAGCGCCTCAAGATCGGTGTGATCGAGCTTCCGGCCGTCCCCATCGCGCAAGAACTCGATCAGCTTGCCCAGCCTCTCATTTACCATGGCGAATCCATCCTCCCTCGTGCGTGCCAGCGCCGCGCGCATCGTGTCAGCCGCGCAGCCGCTGCGTCGCGTCGGCCACTAAAGGGTAGACCCAGACGCTCTTGGGCGCAACGCC
>JAYVST010000254.1:0-4417 GCA_043775255.1 Burkholderiales bacterium | reverse complement strand
CCGACACGGCCATGTCGCCGTCTTCGGGCGTCGCGCACAGCGCGGTGACATAGCGCGCCGCGAAATCGCGCCACCAGGCCCAGGCGGGAGGCAGGCTGGTGTCAACCTGCGCCGCGCCCAGATGCAGCAGCCCATGGCCGGGGCTGCTCGCGAAAGCATCGATTAAGCGCCGCCGGAAATCTTCGGGAAGGACGGGTGCGTCGGCGTCGTCACTCGGGAACACCTGTCCATGTGGTGTCAGCAGGGGCGCGACGCGGTCGGTCTTGGAATTTTGCATGGAAGGCGCATTTTATGGGCTGGGCGATATTCGGGCCATGGTTGACCTGCCGGGATAATCGCCACGAGCTGCATGCGATGCGCCACCGCGCTCTGGTTGCCGAATCGAATTCCTTTGAGCATTCAAGACATTCCGATCGGCAATGAGCGTGCGGCGGAACCGCGCTGTTGACCACCTGCCCGGCGCGACCGGGGGCCGCACCCGTCACTCAGCGCGACTGCGGGCCGCGCCCGCCGCTTGCCTCAGGGCGGGGCGCGCTCGATCAAGTCATCTGCCTGGAGGCCGCCGCACCCACATGCACGTAACGCTCTGGCGCACAGGTCAGAATGATGGTTTGCATGTTCTGGCTGGCGATACGAAGCACGGCGCCCATCGCTTCGATACGCCCTTCGTCAGTCGATACTAGCGCATCGTCGAGCACCAGTGGAACACCGCCTTCCTTCGACACCATCGACGCCGCAGCCAGGCGCACCAACAGACCCATCTGTTCCTTGGCGCCGGTGCTCAGTTGCTCGATGGCCACCGTCACTCCCTCGATCGTGCGGCGTACGACGCTAAGCGTTTCATCGACCTCGACCTGAAGCGACTGCCCGAATATATGCCGGCCGAGGCGTTCGATGCCCTCCCGCAGCGGCGCCACATAGGCCTTGCGCATGGACGCCTGTTCGGTGCGCAGCGTCTCGTAGAGCATGCGCGCCGCAGCAGCACGACGGCGCAGGCGATGCAGCGCATCGCCTGCCTCGAAAGCGACGCGCTGCGCCTCCGACAGCGCTTCCGCCAAGCCTTTGTCGCCGATCACATCGAGTTTGGCCCGCAATGCGATCCGCTCACGCTCGGTCTTGTCGCGCGCCTCGAGGGCGTGGTCAAGCGCGCCGGACGACGTATCCAGGATGGCTTTTGTGGTTTCCGGATCTGCGCTGCCGACGGCCCTCTGGGCGGATTCAAGGTCGCCCTGGGCCGACTTTCGGGTGATATCGGCGGTGTCGAAAAGCGTGTGCAACGCCGCGTCGCTGTTGACGTTGCGCTCGCTTTCCAGCCGTTCCAAGGTACGGGTGTGGTCCTCTTTGGCTCCTTCGAGCCGCGCCACATTGGCGGCGTGTCGTTCACGGCTCTCGGCGTGGCTTGTCTGGACCAACCCCAACGCGGCCACGGCGCCCTTGACGGTGCTCCGCGCAGTGGCCGCCGCAGCATTGGCAGCGACATGGAGCGGGGCGGCCGCGTCGGCAGAGGCCGGCAGAGCAATGTCGGACACGCGGTCGGCCAAATACGCACGGACTTTCGCTCGTGTTACCTCGACGCGCTGGTTGAGCGCGTCTCGTGTGAGGTCGCGCAGATGCTCACGCACGACACGGTCGCGTGTTGCGACAACGCGTCTAGCCTCCAGCAATGCCGCCCACGCGGATTCGGCTTCCGCCGGGTTCATGACACCCGCCTTGGCACAGGCTCGGGCGAGCGCGGCCTCGGTCTCCAGGACCGCTTGCTGCAGGTTTTCCGCACTGTTCCCGGGGTTGAAACGCAACTCCATCAAGTCGGCGATGGCCATTGACAGCGGCGCGGTAACGGCCATGTCCCTGCGCTCGCCGGCGCGCAGTTCCTGGTGACTATTATTCAGGCTGACCGCTTGCGCCTTGAGCGCGTGAATCGTGATTTGCGGGGCCGCCGCATTGAGCACGGCCTGCTTCGTCTTGAGCTCGATCTCGGCGTCGCGTATTTTGGTTCGCAGCGCGTCGGTGATCCTGCCGGCTTCCACCACCGCGCTTGCCGCGACGGCGTCGGCATCGGCTTTCCTGACATGTTCGAGGCGCTCCGCCATGAGCACGAGATCGAACTCTTCCTTGCGCAATTCCAGGTCCGACGCCCGCGTACGCAGTTCGCCCTCGCAGCGGTCGGCATTCGCGGCTGCAGCATCACGGGCTGCACGTGCGGCTTCCAGGGACTGCGTGGCGGTCGCGACGGATTCGGCCGTTCGGGCGTGCTGCGCCGTCGCCACTTCAACGCCGGTGGCAGCAGTGGACAATCCGCTGACCAACTCACGGCGCCGCTCAAGCGCGCTCTTGGCCGCCTGCATGGTCTGGTCGGCCAGCTGGTGGGCCGTCAAGGCACGATCGAGGCCCTCTTTCAGCTTCGAGACGGCGTTCCAGTTTTCCTGTGCGGACTTCTTTGCCAGCTCCAGTCTGGCGCTGCTGCGGCGGTGCATCGCGGCCGATCGCTCAAGGTCGGCAAAGCGTGCAACGTCGTCCTCGACCTCCTTGACCTGCACCTCAAGCGCACGCACTGCCTCGGCACTTTCGGTGGCGTGCTTGTGCGCCTGGCCCAGCGGATTGTCCTTTTCTCGGCCGGTGTCGGTGAAGTACAGCGCGTACTCCGCATAAGCGGCATCGAACAGGGCTTCTTCCTTGTCCCCGGACTTCGCCTGCCCGGCGGCCCGATCCAGCGCCTGTGCCAAGGCCGGCTGGTTTTGCAGGTCGGGCATGTCCAGATTCCGACCCTGGACAATCCGTAGTGCGCGCCACAGCGCGGTGTCGACGCTGCCCTCCAGGATCGCCCGTACGCGTTCATGCGCCTCACGTCCGGACAGGTTTTCGCCGGCAGGGGCGTGGACGGTAAGGCGGGTTTCCTTGTTTTTGTGAAAGCGCTTGAAATAGGTAAACCGGTAGGCGCCGATTTCGATATCGGCCTCGACCTCGGAACCAACGTCGCGATTGACCGGCTTGGTGTTCCGCACTTCCTCCTTGCGGCTGTCGTCGAGATGGTCGAACAGAACGCTGATGCCGAGCATCAGGGTCGACTTGCCGGCTTCGTTCGGTCCGTGAACGATGGTGACGCCGGCACGCGCGAAACGCACTTCGGCTGCGCAGACCCCGCAAAAATCCTTCAAGCGAATCCGCTCGATTCTCACGTCGGTCTCCCGACCAGACGAACCAGGAGGGCAAGCGCGTCGGCGGCCGGTTCACGTTCGGCGCCGGCGCCGCAGGCCTGGGCACGCAGTTTCTCAACCGCCGTGGCGGCGAAGCCGGCAAGGGAAAGGTTGTGGAAATCCGATCCCTCGGGCACGACCACCAGATCGGAGCGGCTGTCCGAGCGCACGACGGCTGCGAAAAGGTCGCGCGCGTGCGCCTCGATGTCGGTCAGGCGGGCGTGCGCGTGCAATCCGAGGCTACCGACCAATCCCAGCTTGAGAATGGTGCGCGCCTTGTCCGGGATCGCGTCCAGATGCCGCGCCAGCGCCTCGACATCGTCGGCAGTCGAGATTCGGGCCTGATGGACTACGAACCGCCAGGCGCCATTTTGCCGGGGAGTAACCCGCACATCCTTGGCATCCAAGTCTACGATCAGCACCCGGCCGGGGTCGATCTCGTCGAAATCGTAGGCCTCGTGGGTGCCGGAGTAAAAAATCCGGCCGCTTGAACCGACCGCAGTAAACGAATGCCGATCGCCCAGCGCGAGGTAGTGATAACGCCCCTCCTGCACCGCGGCTTCCGCATCCGCGACACCGATGACAGCCGGATTGTCCCGATCGGGTGACAAGCTGTCGACCGCGCCGTGACCAAGCATCACGCGCAGCACACCGGGCGCCGGGGACAACATCGCCGCAGCGGATGCCACCAGATCGTTCAACGGGCGTTTGGAGGTCCATGGTGCGCCCACCACTTCAACGCCGGGCCGCACTTCCATCGGCTGTCCCGGTTGTTCCAGCACGTGGACCCGAAGAGGCCGGTTGGCTGTCCAGACGTTGCTGCGGAACACGCTGGCTGCATCGAGCGGGTCATGGTTGGCCGGCAGGAGAAAAATTGGCAGGTCGATCTCCGCCATGGCCTCGCAGGCTTTGAGTACCGTCCGGCGATCGACCTGGTTGGACTCGAAGATATCCCCGGCTACGACGATGAACTCGCACTCTTCCTCTTGGGCGCGGCGCCCGAGATGGCGGATGCCGTCGAAACGCGCTTGCGCCCAAAGGCCCTGGGCCCCGACATCGAGGAATTGGCGTGTGACGCCAAGCTGCCAGTCGCTGGTGTGCATAAAGCGAACGTTCATGTCATGTCCTCACATCGGTCGCTGCCAGTGCGTCAGCACGCCGGCAGCCCGCGCCACGACCAGCAACTGCATGCCGACCGACAGAGCCAGTGCCCATGAATAGCC
>JAYVST010000253.1:0-4467 GCA_043775255.1 Burkholderiales bacterium | reverse complement strand
CCCTGCCGCCAACTGGGTGCCGCCGCGCACCGGGCCGGACGGCAAACCGCTCCTCGATGTGCTGGTGGTGGGCGCCGGCATGTGCGGCCAGACCGCCGCGTTCGGGCTCATGCGCGACGCGGTCCAAGCCTGAGCATCGATGGCCAATCCTTCGACGTCGCGCGTAGATAACGTAGGAAAAATCGGTGCGTAAGCGCACAATGAAGGAAGGCAAATCGGCGCACTGAACTTGCCGACACGTCAAAATTCAGTCTCCTTCCAAGGGTGTTCGAGCCGGGAAGTACCACCATGGTCCGTTTGTTCCAGTCTGCCGGAGTGTTCCCCCTTCTTCTGGTGGCGTGTCTCCTGCGTATTGCAGGCGCCCAGGAGACGCCAATCGCCATAGTGACTGATTTGCAGGGGGACGCATCCTTGAGCAATCCTGCTGCACCGACCGCGCTCGGGATCCTGAACGAGATCAAGGCTCATGCACTCGTTCGAGTGGCCCCAGGAACCCGCATGGTGGTTCTGTACTACGCCACGCACCAGGAGTTCGTTTTGCGTGGGCCGGCCGTTGTTCGCTTCGGGCCCCAAGGCGTCGAGTCGGTCTCGGGACCGGTGCCCGAGCGCGGAGCCGCATTGTCAACAATCGTTCGGCCCGGCGTCTCCATTCGGGACAAAAGGTTGATCCAGGCAGGGTCGATCATGCGAGGGTCTGTTGAATGGGCCGTTCTTTCTCACCCGAGTGGGCAAATTGTCGATCTTCGCCCGGAGTTTGGCTGGAGTTCTGTTGGCGCGGGCGCCTCCTATACCTTGACACTGCGTGATCAGCAGGGACGTGATGTATTCAAAGCGATGACCGGACTTTCCACCTTGGCGCTTCCGCAAAGTCTGGAGTTGACGCCGGGCGCCGCTTATTCGTGGCAAGTGGCGGCGCGCACTGCGAACGGGCATCGCGTGGTGCGCTCGGGTGAGTTTCAAGTTGCCACTGCAGACATGCGAGACAAGGTAAACCTGTCCCGCCCGACCGAGGATGCAGGCTTGTCACAGTGGGTCGCCTACGCGTTGTGGCTGGAACAGAACGAGTTGAAGGACGATGCACGCAAGGTCTGGCGCCGTGCGCAGCAAGAACGTCCGGACGATCAATATCTCCGCCGTGTTCTTGAAAACTGATGACATGCGCCTTGGTTGGAAGCGATCTTTGGCCTAACGACGGACATTGACAGGAGGCAGGAATGGAACATGGCGCGAAATCCCGATTGCTTGTTCGAATTGGCGTCTACACATTGGCGAGCTGGCTTTCCTTTGCGACCTTCGCGCAGAACATTACAGCGACTCGATCCATGAGTCCCGAGCTTGCCAAGGCGCTACTCCAGGACTCCGCTTCCGTAAACCGCCTGACTGCGGAGGGAAAGCTGCTGCACGAATCGAACCCGAACCCAATGTCCTGGGGTCAATACTGTGGTGCCGCATGGTTGTTGAACGAGCAAGGCGAATTGCGCAGGGCGATTCGCGCGTCCAGCATGGCTTTGTTCGTCGGATCGCGAGACGTGTACAGCGAGGCTGCCTATGCCTTTGCCAAACGAGACCTGGCGATCTCCTACAGTTACTCCGGAAATCTCGAACTCGCCGAGAAGTTCGCGAACGAGTCGATTGCCCACAATGCGGGCAGTAACCAGGGGCAGGTCTGGAGCGTGAGTTACAAGACGCTTGGTGACGTGGCAATGCGTCGCGGCGACTATCCGAAGGCCATTGAGCACTATCGAAAGGCCGAAAACTACAGTTCGATCACCTGGCGAAGACTGGTTCGAGTCTCGCTCGCCAATGCTTTTTCGCTGGCCGGACGCCAGGAAGACGCGAGTGCGATGCTCAAGGAAGTGTCGGGCTACAGCCAAACGCCTGTGCGTGAAATGGTCGCCCGGCTTGTCGGTGAAGCTGCGCTACGCGCGGGCAGGCACGACGAGGCGATCAAACAGTTCCGCGAGTATGCGGCCGCCGCGGAGAAGGAAGATGGGGACTATCACCGCGCCTGGGCCCTGGATGGCGAAGCCCGTGCCCTGCTTGCCAAGGGTGATCAAGTCGCCGGTGTCGCAGGTTTTTTGAGGGCTTCGGCTCTGGCAGAGTCGGTGCGTGCCCGGTTTCGCAGCGAGGAGTTCAAGACCGGAATGTTTGGAGAGATGGAGGACATTTTCGCCAGGACCGTGGTTGCGTTGACGGACGCCGGTCAACATGAGCGAGCGTTCCAGGTTGCCGAGTCAGCGCGTGCGCGTGCGCTGATTGACCAGATTCGTGGACGCGTGGAAGGTCGAAATGGGGTTTCCGCGTTTGCCAGGCCGCAGCAAGCCGCGTTCAAGGTCGAGGAGGTCCGCGCACTATTGGCGCCCGATGATGTATTGGTGGAGTACTTTGTCGCCGAAGACCAGACGGTGGCCTGGATTTTCGACGCGCAAGGTCTCAGGATCGCGAAAGTACCGATCAAGCGCGATGAATTGCGCAAGGAGGTGCAGCGCTTCCGCACCGCGCTGGTCGACCGCAATGCCGCGATACGCGACTCCGCAGCCCGGCTACACCAGATCCTAATCAAGCCGATCGGTCCGATAGCCGGAAGGAACCTGGTCATTGTTCCGCATGATTCTCTGCACCATATCCCTTTCCAGGCTCTATGGGATGGTGAGCGTTATATGCTTGCCGCTAACGCCATTTCATATGCACCTTCGACCGCTGTCCTGGTCCAGTTGGCCAATTCCCGCAATGCGAGCAGGCCCAGGCAGCTTGTCGCGTTTGGGAACCCAGACCTCGGCAACGACAGTCTGGCCTTGCCCGGCGCCGAGCGCGAGGTTCAGAACATCAAGGCTATTTTTCCAAACACGGTCGCCATCACGGGGGCGCAAGCGACAAAGCAGCGGTTTGTCGCGGAAGTTCCACGTAACACCATGATTCACGTCGCCGCGCATGCGGAATTCGACGATGTTGATCCTGTGTACTCTCGCCTTCGCCTTGCATCGGAGAAAGGGGAATCGGGCTTTCTCACTGCGCGCGAAGTCTACGGACTTGACTTCGGAGGCACTTCCCTGGTGACCCTGTCGGCTTGTGAATCAGGCATGACGCGGATTACACGAGGCGACGAGATATGGGGTTTTGCACGATCGTTTCTTGCGGCCGGTGCCCCGACGCTGGTACTTTCGTTATGGCCCGTCGCCGATGACTCGACGGAGAAACTCATGACTGCCTTCTACAAACAGCTGGTCAACAGCAGTTTGCGTGAGGCGATGCAAAAGGCCCAGATCGAAGTGAGCCGCATCCCCGGTTTCGAACATCCGTTTTTCTGGGCACCATTTAATCTCACTGGAGATTGGCGCTGAGGCTTTGGCGGGTCATACCCAAGGGAAGCTGCGGTGCCTTTGCGTTACCGTAGGGCGTTGGTGGTAGCGGAACTATCGGAAGAATCCGACGCAAGCATTCGCATTTCATGGCAAGCAATTTGATTCCTAAAGCGATTCCGAACGCGGTGGCGGCCGAGCTACAAGATTGCAACGCTCGGAGATAATCGTCAGCATGAATCCGAATTCCGGCCTCGCGCTGCTCGAAGAACAGGCGCGCCATGACCTCCAGCGCCTGAATTTCCCTGCCGCCAACTGGGTGCCGCCGCGCAGCGGGCCGGACGGCAAACCGCTCCTCGATGTGCTGGTGGTGGGCGCCGGCATGTGCGGCCAGACCGCCGCGTTCGGCTTTATGCGCGACGGCGTGCGCAATATCCGCGTGATCGACCGCGAGCCGATCGGGCGCGAAGGTCCGTGGGGCACCTTCGCGCGCATGCAGATATTGCGCAGCCCGAAACACCTGACCGGCCCCGACCTCGGCTGCGGCGCGCTCACCTACCGTGCCTGGTATGAGGCGCAACACGGCGCCGACGGCTGGGCCGCGCTCTACAAGGTGCCGCGTCTGGAATGGCGCGACTATCTGCTGTGGGTGCGCAAGGTGGTCGGCATCGAGGTCGAGAACGGCACCTTTCTGGTGTCGCTCGAACCGCAGGGAGAATTCCTGTGCGCGCAGCTTGAGGGCCCCGGCGGGCGCGAGACCGTCTTTGCGCGCAAGGTGGTGCTGGCGCTCGGCCGTGAAGGCAGCGGCAGCTTGCGCTGGCCGGCGTTTTCATCATTCGATCCGCACTCCCAAGCCGGCCGCGCGCGCGTGTTCCACGCTTCCACCGAATTCGACTTCGCGCCTTTCGCGGGCCGCCGCATCGGCGTGCTCGGTGCCGGCGCCACCGGGTTCGACAATGCCGCCACTGCGCTTGAAGGCGGCGCGCGTGAAGTTGTCATGTTCGCTCGCCGTGCGACCCTGCCGCAGGTCAACAAGTCGAAATGGACCTCCTTTGCCGGGTTTTTCCATGGCTATGTCGCCCTCCCCGATGAGCTGCGCTGGAAGTTCCTCACCCATGTGTATTCCGAGCAGGTGCCGCCGCCGTTCGAGTCGGTACTGCGCTGCGAC
>JAYVST010000252.1:0-2955 GCA_043775255.1 Burkholderiales bacterium | reverse complement strand
GTTGCATCGATGAAAATCGCAAGCAACTGTATTTAAAAGGAAAAATCATGAAACTCACGACCAAGGGGCGGTTCGCTGTCAGCGCCCTGGCCGATCTGGCAATGCAGCCCGGCGGCGCTTCGGTGACATTGGCCGGAATCAGCGCGCGCCAGAAGATCTCGCTTTCCTACCTTGAGCAGCTGTTTGGATGCCTGCGGCGCCATGCCATCGTAGCCAGCACGCGCGGGCCCGGCGGCGGTTACCGGCTCGCGCGCAGCTCAGCCGACATTTCGATCGCCGACATCGTGCTCGCGGTCGATGAACCGATGGACCCGCGCCGAGCCGACCAGGGAGCGAGTCCGGCAAACGCGAGACAATGCAAAGCCAACGAGCTGTGGAACGGGCTTGGCGAGGTCATTCTGGGTTTCCTCGCCGCCACGTCGCTTCAGCAATTGGTGGCAGACCATGTGCCGGCGCGCAAGGAAATGTCCGCGCCGACCGACATGGGCGCCGGCATGACGACGCGGCGCGGCGCAACCGGCGGAGCGACTGCGCAGGCCGCGCGTTAGAAACCGCATTCCCGGCCCGCGCCTGCGCCTTGGCGCAGTTTCGGACCACCCCCGCATTGCAAAGGAGTATCAAACCGTGTCTCTCACATTCAGCAAATCGGCAGCCGGACAGATCAAGAGTCAAATCGCGAAACGAGGCAAGGGCATCGGGCTGCGCGTCGGAGTGCGCAAGGTCGGCTGTTCCGGCTTCGCCTATACCTTCGACTATGCCGAGGAGGCGCGCGCCGACGACCAGACCTTTGCAGCGCATGACGCGCTTCTGGTGGTGGCCGCCGGTGACATGTCTTTTCTCGCGGGCTCCCATCTGGATTACGTCAAGGAAGGCCTGAAGCAAATGTTCAAGCTCGACAACCCCAACATCGACGCCACCTGCGGCTGTGGCGAAAGTTTCAACCTGAAGGCCCCGGCCGCCGCCGCGACCTGAGCGAAGAAGACGGTTCCATGAGCGCAGCCCTGCAGAACCTGGTCAACCAGCCGTACAAACACGGGTTCGTCACCGACATCGAGTCCGATGTCGCGCCCAAAGGCCTTGGCGAAGACACCATCCGGCTGATCTCTTCCAAGAAGGACGAACCCGAGTGGCTGCTCGACTTCCGCCTCAAGGCCTACCGCCATTGGTTGCAGATGACCGAGCCGGCCTGGCCCAACGTCACCTATCCGAAGATCGACTTCCAGGCCATCAGCTACTACGCCGCACCCAAGCCCAGGCCCAAGCTGGCCAGCATGGACGAGGTCGATCCGGAGCTTCTGCGCACCTTCGAGAAGCTCGGCGTGCCCATGCATGAACGCGCGGCCTTAGCCGGTGTGGCGGTGGACGTGATCTTCGACAGCGTGTCGGTGGCCACCACCTACAAGCACAAGCTGGCCGAGGTGGGCATCATTTTCTGCTCGATCTCGGAGGCCGTGCGCGAGCATCCGGAACTGGTCAGGCGGTACATGGGCAGCGTGGTGCCGGCGGGCGACAACTACTACGCCGCGCTCAACTCCGCGGTCTTCACCGACGGCTCGTTCTGCTTCATCCCCAAGGGCGTCAAGTGCCCGATGGACCTGTCGACCTATTTCCGCATCAACACCGAAGGCTCGGGCCAGTTCGAACGCACCCTCATCATCGCCGAGGACGGCGCGTCGGTCTCCTACCTCGAAGGCTGCACCGCGCCGCGCTTCGACACCAACCAGCTGCACGCGGCGGTGGTGGAACTGGTGGCGTTAGACAACGCCGACATCAAGTACTCGACGGTGCAGAACTGGTATGCCGGCGACGAAAACGGCCTGGGCGGCATCTACAACTTCGTCACCAAGCGCGGCCTGTGCAAGGGCGTCAATTCACGCATCTCGTGGACCCAGGTCGAGACCGGCTCGGCGATCACCTGGAAGTACCCGAGCTGCGTCCTGCGCGGCGACAATTCGGTCGGCGAGTTCTACTCCGTGGCCCTTACCAACCACTACCAGCAGGCCGATACCGGCACCAAGATGATCCATATCGGGCGCAACACCCGCAGCACCATCGTCAGCAAGGGCATCTCGGCCGGACATTCGAGCAACAGCTATCGGGGTCAGGTGAAAATCATGCCGCGCGCCGAAGGTGCGCGCAACTATTCGCAGTGCGACTCCATGCTCATCGGCGACGCGTGCAGCGCCAGCACCTTCCCCTACATCGAGGTGCGCAACGCGGGCGCCAAGGTGGAGCATGAGGCCTCCACTTCGAAAATCGGCGAGGAGCAGCTGTTCTATTTCGCCCAGCGCGGCGTCGACGCCGAACAGGCCGTGTCGATGATCATCAACGGCTTTTGCAAGGAAGTGTTCCAGCAGTTGCCGATGGAGTTCGCCGTCGAGGCCACTCAGCTTCTCGGGCTGAAACTCGAAGGGAGCGTCGGATGATCCGCGCGAACGCAGAAACCCTGCTCGAGGTGCGCGGCCTGTGCGCGTCGGTCGAGGGCGTGGCCATCCTCAAGGACATGTGCCTCACCGTCAAGCGCGGCGAAGTGCATGCCCTGATGGGCCCAAACGGTTCCGGCAAGAGCACCTTCGCCAAGGTATTGGCGGGCCACCCCGCCTATGAGGTGACCGGCGGCAGCGCGGCCTTCGGGGGCGGCGACCTCTTCGCCCTCAAGCCGGAGGAACGTGCGCGCGCCGGCGTGTTTCTCGGTTTCCAGTACCCGATCGAGATTCCCGGCGTGGCCAACAGCCAGTTCCTGCGCCTGACCTACAACACCGTGCAGACACAGCGCGGCCGCGAAGAACTCGATCCCTTGGAGTTCGACGACTTCGTGCGTGAGAAGATGAAGCTCCTGGAAATGAACCCCGACTTTCTGGATCGCAGCGTCAACGAAGGATTTTCCGGCGGCGAAAAAAAGCGCAACGAAATACTGCAGATGGCACTGCTCGATCCGCGCCTGGCGGTCCTCGA
>JAYVST010000251.1:0-1895 GCA_043775255.1 Burkholderiales bacterium | reverse complement strand
CGGATCGCCGAAAGGAAAGCCGACCAGCGGAATCGGGAAGGAAGACTTCAGAATCTCGTCTCCGGCGGGACTGGTAGGCGTGAAAGCCACCAGATGCAGCGAGTCGCCGACGACGCGCAAAACCGCAGTCGAAAAGCCGCCAAGCAGCCGATTCGAACTCGCGGCGATGGCGTCGAACACAGGCTGCACGTTGTCCGGCGAACTTGCGATCACCTTGAGGATCTCGGCTGTCGCGGTCTGCCGTTCGAGCGCCTCCTGCGTCTCGTTGAACAGCCGCGCGTTCTCGATGGCGATCACGGCCTGGTCGGCGAAGGTCTGCATCAGCGCGATTTCCTCGCCGCTGAAGGGCTGTGCCTCGCGCCGCACCAGCGTGAGCACGCCAATGCATTCGTCGCCGCGCAAGAGCGGCACCATGAGCGATGAGCGGATGCCTTCGCGCTCCTGCACGGCACGCTCGAAGTCGGAAAGCTCCACCGCGGACCAGTCGGGCAGGTGCAGGACGGACTTGCTCACGAACACCCTTGAAGGCAGGTGATTTACCGGGTCGATCGGTCGGGTCGCGCCGATCGGCGGCCAGCGGCCCTCGGTGTCCAACGGGGCCATCGCGGCCATGCGGCGCTGGCTTCCGTCCACGCGCTGATTGAGGAACACGCGGTCGCACGACACCACTTGCAACGCAGCAGCGACGATGGCGTCGAACACCGGTGACGCGTCGGCCACCGATCGGCTGATGACCTTGAGAACTTCCGCAGTCGCTGCTTGCTGCGCGCGGGTGTCGGCCAGTTCGCGGGCGCGCCGGGTGGTTTCTTGTTCCACGGCCTCGACCTGCCGCATGTGCCCTAGCGCCACGGCGGCCTGCCTGGCCAACATGTACAGAAGGTCGCGGTCGCTCTCGTCAAAGCGCCCGAACGTGCCTTCGACATCGGCATAGAGGAAGCCCAACAATACTTCCCCGGAGACCAGTGGCGCCACCAGGCAGGAACGCTGGTCGACCGCATCGACGCCCTCAGGCCCGTGGCGCAGGCACACGGCGCGGGTTTGGCGGGCTTCGACGAGCCAGGGTGTTATGGCGACGACGAGCGGGCTCGCGTCCTCGCTCTTGGGCAGGAGTGCGCCGGCAAGTTGCAGTGTGGACGCGCCTTCAAGGACCAGCAATACCCGCCGCGCATTCAGCAGTGCCCGGGCTTCACGGAGCAGGAACATGTGCAGTTGCGCCTGACCGCGCAGCCTGTGCAGAGCGATGCCGGCTTCAACCAGGCGCTGCATCGGCGTGGCGCCGCGCCGGGCGGGGGGGCGTGGCGCCTTGGCGGTACGGGCGCTCGCGCTGCCCGGCGGTTGCGCTGCGCGCTTTGTGGTGCTTGCTTTTTTGCTCGCCATGGTGAGTATCTTGGTGCGTAATTTGGTGAGTATCTTGGTGCGCATCTTGGTGCGCATCTTGGTGCAATAGGGAGCTTTGGTGGCGCTCGAAGCGGGTCAAGGCGCAGTGTAGCGGTTCGATGCGCACGCAGAAGAAGAACGCCGAGTGCCTCGCTTCATCCTCCGGGCGGCGCGCTGTGAAGCGCCAAATTCCGGGCGCGCCTGCCAGGCAGTCTGTCGGACTTGGGAATCGTCGGCTGCCAGTACCTCGCAACTTGTGACTTTGCGTGAGTCTTGGCCGTCTATGCAAGCGCTTCAAGCAGGCGCAGCGCTGGCGCCACCCGCACGCCTTCGCGCGTCACATAGTCGCGGCTGCTGCGCGCCGCTACTTGCCATGCGTCCACTCGCGGAAAACGCTGCTTCAGGTAGCGCATGCCGGCGCCGATCGGGCCTTCGCTTAGCTTGCACTCGATGAAGCTGACCGGCTGGCCGCCCTCGAGCACCACGAAATCGACTTCGCGCCCATCGATGTCGCGAAA
>JAYVST010000250.1:0-24015 GCA_043775255.1 Burkholderiales bacterium | reverse complement strand
TTGCAGTTGAACTGTTCGAATGGACCTATCGGCGCTCCATCGACAAATACAAGACGATTCTCGAAGCGATGGGCGCACCGGACCCGTTTCGGGCGCGCTATCGCGAACATCTGAGCGAGGTCGTTCGGCAGGTGGTGATATCCGCAATGCCCTTGCCGGAAGCGCTTGCCACACTCGGCCTGCCCCAGCCCGACCTGACGCCCTTTGAAGCCATGGCGCGCGAAGCGTTGCGGAACCTGGAGCCTTACAACTGTGCCCGCTTTCGGGTGCCGATCCGCAAGACCGAAGAATGGATCGGCATGGGCAGGCCGATGCGTCTGGATTGAGAGCGCGGCGCCCGACCTTGCTAAAACCGCCCCTGAAACGCGAATCGGCGGTAGTGACCGGGGGCCGCAGCAATGAAGAACGCGGTTACGGCTGCCCAGCCCCTGTGGCGGCGCGCTTGTCTTCGGTCTGGGTCTCGAAGTCGCTCGCAGCATGGCGCTCGCGCAGTTGTTCTTCCGGTTTGCCGGTGGCGCGGTTGACCATGCGGCCGCGCCGGGCGGCCGGGCGGGCGGCGATTTCGTCGGTCCAGCGCAACACGTTCTTGTACGAGGTCACGTCCAGAAACTCAGCGGACTCGCCGTACATCTGGCCCTTCATCAGGTTGCCATACCAGGGCCAGGTGGCGATGTCGGCAATGGTGTACTCGGCCCCCGCCAGATAGCGGTTGTCGGCCAGGCGGCGGTCGAGCACGTCAAGCTGGCGCTTGACTTCCATGGCGAAGCGGTCGATGGCGTATTCGATCTTGAAGGGCGCGTAGGCGTAGAAATGGCCGAAGCCGCCGCCAAGATAGGGCGCACTGCCCATTTGCCAGAAAAGCCAGCTCAGTGCCTCGGCGCGCGCAGACCCGGATTGCGGCATGAAGGCGCCGCCGAATTTCTCCGACAGGTACATGAGGATCGCTGCGCTTTCGAACACGCGCACCGGCGCCGGACCGCTCCTGTCCAGAAGCGCCGGAATCTTGGAATTGGGATTGACGCCGACAAAGCCGCTGCCGAACTGCTCCCCCTCATGGATGCGAATCAGCCAGGCGTCGTACTCGGCGCCCGCGTGGCCTGCGGCCAGCAGTTCCTCCAGCATCACCGTGACCTTCACGCCATTGGGCGTGGCCAGCGAATACAGCTGCAAGGGATGGCGCCCGACCGGCAGTTCCTTCTCGTGGGTGGCGCCGGAGACCGGGCGGTTGATGTTGGCGAACTTGCCGCCGTTGGCTTTGTTCCAGGTCCACACCTTGGGCGGGACATAGGGGACGGTGTCGGACATGCGGTTCTCCTGGTTTGATGGGCGGTGAGTCCGCCAGATCGTGCTGTGCCTTCAACCGGCCTCGCGCAATTCCAGCGCGCCGTTCGTCAGGCGCCCCTGAAAGCGCTTGTCGCCGGCCGAAAATTCGATCGCCTCGCCTTTGACCCTGCCCTTGAGATCCAGGGTGGCGCCGCCGCTCTTGAGCGTGCCTGTAAGCATCTGGTGTTCCTGCGTCAAGGTCACTTCACCCTGAGACACGCTGTAGGTACCGGCGACCCGCTGCGGCACTTCCCAGTACAGCACCCGGCAAAACGAGCTGTTGCAGCCGGGTTGGCCCGACAGATCGATTTCGGTATCTGCGAGCCAGTCACCCATCGTGAAGGTGTTGGAGACGATGCGCGTGCCGGGCTTCAGACCGAGAATTTTCGGTCGCAATTCCAGATTGATGCGCGGCAGGAGGAACATGGTGATCACGCTCGCCTCGGCGAAACTGGTCTCGAACAGATCGGCCTTGACGAACGAGGCCTTGGCCGCGACGCCCGCGGCTTCGGCATTGCGCTTGGCGAATTCCACCATGTCGGGGTTGTATTCGATGCCCAGCGCGCGCGCGCCCAGCTTGGCGGCCGTGATGACGGTGCGGCCGTCGCCGGAGCCTAGATCCATGACCACGTCGCTGGCGCCCACGCGTGCGACTTCCAGCATCTTGTCGACGACGACTTGCGGGGTAGGCAGCCAGATAACGTCCTTGCCCTGCTGGCCCGGCTCGGGCTTGTACGCGGCGGCGGGCGCGGCGGCTTGTTGCGCGTGGGCCGAACCGATCGAGGCAACAATCAGCAGCGCGGCCAGATGGAAAGAAAATTTGTGCGACATCGAAGAACTCCTGGACATTTCGGATGAGTGATGCGGATTGTGCCAAAAAGCACGCGCGGTCTGGCGCGCCGCGCGCCTACCCGGCGTCGCGCAGTTCGAGTACTCGGCCCTTGAGCCGGCCCCGGTACTGCTTGTCGCCGGCCTTGAACTCGATGTTCTCGCCGCGCACCCGGCCTTCAAGCTTCACGCTGCTGTCACCGTTCTTGAGCGTGCCGGTGAGCTTCTGGAATTCCTGCGCCAGGGTGACCTCGCCCTGCGCCACCTGATAGGTGCCGGCCACGCGCCTGGGCACCACCCAGTACAACACGGTGCAATAGGAACTGTCGCACCCCGCCTGGCCGTTCAACTCGATTTTCGTGTCCGGCTCCCATTCCCCCATCGTGAAGGTATTGGAGACGATACGGGTGCCGGGCTTGAGCGCAAGAATCTTCGGGCGCAACTTCAGGTTGATGTCGGGCAGAAGGAACATGGTGATCACGCTGGCCCGGGCGAAATTGGTCTCGAACAGGTCGGCCTTGACGAAGCTGGCCTTGTCGGACACGCCGGCTTTTTCCGCATTGCGCTTGGCGAATTCCACCATGTCGGGGTTGTACTCGATGCCCAGCGCCCGCGCGCCGCGCTTGGCCGCCGTGATCACGGTGCGGCCGTCGCCGGAGCCCAAGTCCATGACGAAATCCTTCGGACCCACACGCGCCACCTCGAGCATCTTGTCGACCGTGATTTGCGGGGTCGGCAGCCAGATCACGTCCTTGCCCTCCTGGCCGGAGCGCGGTTCGTAGGCAGCGGCAGGCGCGTCCTTGGCAGGCTGATTTTGCGCCTGGGCCAGGCTGACTACGCATGCAAACAGCGCAACGCCGATGCGGACTGAAACGGGGACAAACATCGATGGGCTCCTTGATGGCAAAAGCACGGGCTCGCGGATTATGCAGGAGATCGCGCGAGCCACCGGCGCAAACCGTCGCGGCACAAGGGCATGGCAATCAGGCAGGGGCGCAGCCCTCGCAATGGCAATGAATTACGCAGCGTGTGCCATGGGGGCGCCTACTCGAGCTTCAGCCCGATGCTCCTGACTCGCAATGGCGATGAATCACGCAGCGTGTGCCAGGTCGGCACGACCGGCGCCGGGCGCCGCCGCGAGCGCTGCGGGATCCTTTCCGACGCCGGAACGAACGGCCGCTGCGATATCGAGCGAGCGTAGCCTTAAGTCGGCATCGAAAATGTCGGACACCAGCATGAACTCGTCGGCGTCGGTGGCTTCGGCCAGCTGCTTGAAGCCGTCCTGCACCGTCTCCGGCCCGCCGATCACGGCGGCGGCGAGGAAGTCGCCGATGGCGGCGCGTTCCTGCGCATGGAGCCGTGCCACAAAATCGGCCACCGGCGGCATCAGGCGGGTGCGCCGACCAGTGAGAATGCCCAGGATGCGCTGATAGGTGCTGCTGGCGAGGTACTGCGCTTCATCATCGGTGGGTGCGGCGATCAGCGGCACACCAATCACGACATAGGGCGCGGCGAGCGTTGCAGAGGGACGGAATTCGCGCCGATACAGATCGAGCGCCTGCAACAGCATGCGCGGCGCAAAGTGCGAGGCAAAAGCATATGGCAAGCCTTCCTGGGCCGCGAGCTGCGCGGAAAACAGGCTCGACCCGAGGAGCCAGATCGGCACGTTGGTGCCGGCGCCCGGCATCGCCACCAGCCGCTGGCCGGCTTGCGCCGGCCCCAACAGCTTCTGCAATTCCGCGACGTCACGCGGGAAGTCCTCTTCGGTCTCGACACGGTCGCGGCGCAGGGCGCGCATGGTCATCTGGTCGGTACCGGGCGCGCGGCCGAGACCTAAGTCGATGCGGCCCGGATACAGCTCGGCCAAGGTGCCGAAGGCTTCGGCCACCACCAGCGGCGCGTGGTTGGGCAGCATGATGCCGCCGGAACCCACGCGGATGCTCTGCGTGCCCCCGGCGATGTGCCCCACCAGCACCGCCGTGGCGGAGCTGGCGATGCCCGGCATGTTGTGGTGCTCGGCCACCCAGTAGCGCTTGAACCCGAGCGACTCGGCATGCTGCGCGGTGCGCAGGGCGATTTTCAGGGCGTCGCCCACGCTGCCACCTTCGCGCACTGCAACCAGGTCAAGCATGGACAGGGAAATATCTTGCAGGTTTTTCATGGCGGTATGGTCGGTTGTTTCGGTTTGCGGCGGGATCGCCCGTCGTCTGGAGTATGCACCTTCGCCCCGCGCGCGTCGGCCGACGCACGCCACTTCCGCCGGACCCGCATCAGCGCGCCATGCGCGGTCGAACATCCGGGCTGCGCATCGAGCTTCACGGGCGCGGATTGCGCGCCGCGAGGTTCCCGCCGTTCTTGAGCACGGTGGCCGCATCGCCAAGAATGTTTGCCGCCTCGTCGAGCAGGACGTCCTTGGCCTCTTTCAGCGCCTTGGTCGCCGCCAGGTCGCTGACGAGACTGCGTTCATCGGCGCGCAGGCCGTCGTCGCGCAGCGCCGTGCCGTTTCTTGCGACGCGCTCCCTGCCGGCTGCTTCACCGGTTCGCCCCCCCGCGTCCTTGCGTGTCTCGCGCGCCTCGACCCGCGCCTCGATCGCATTGCGCTCGCGGCGCCGTTCGGCCTCGTTGAGCGAAATCTCGTTCCTCTTGCGCAGCGCGCGGGCCTCGGCGATGTCTTCCTTCAGGTACTGGAAATCGCGGCTTTTCTTCACCCGCGCTTCGTGCAGGGCGATCAGGCCCGGCAACAGCGCCTTGATATTGCCGACCGGCGTGTAGTCGGCCGGCTTGATCTGGGTCCAGGGCAGCGCGTTGTCGAAGCTGGACTCGCCGAAGTTTTCCGCATCCGCTGTCGAAGGAAGTTGCAGGTCCGGCGTCACGCCGCGCAATTGCGTAGTGCCGCCGTTGATGCGGAAGAACTGCGCGATGGTCATTTTCAGGCCGCCGAACTGCTGCTTGTCGCTCTTGGCGATGCGGTCGAGATCGATCACCGACTGCACCGTGCCCTTGCCGAAGCTCGGCTCGCCGATGACAACGCCGCGGCCGTAGTCCTGCATGGCCGCGGCGAAGATCTCCGAGGCCGACGCCGAAGCGCGGTTGATCAGCACGCCCAGCGGCCCGTCCCATGCCGCGCCGGGCTTGTTGTCGCTTTCGACGGCGATCGCGCCGCCGGCGTTGCGCTGTTGCACTACCGGCCCGCGGTCGATGAACATGCCGGTGAGTTCGATCGCTTCCGCCAGCGAGCCGCCGCCATTGTTGCGCAGGTCCATCAACACGGCGTCGACCTTGTCTTTCCTGAAGCCGTCGAGAATATGCGCGACGTCGCGGGCGGCGCTGCGATAGTCGGGCAGGCCCTTCTGCCGGCCGGCGAAATCCTCGTAGAACGAAGGCAGCGAGATCACGCCGATGCGGCGCGTGACGCCGCCCTCGACGACACTGCGCACGCTCGCCTTGGCGGCCTGCGCCTCGAGACTGATTTTCTTGCGCACCAGGGTCACCAGCTTGTGCTTGGCATCGGGTCCGGCGCCGGCCGGCAGGATGTCGAGCACGACGACCGTATCGGCGGCGCCGCGGATCAACGCGACCACGTTGTCCAAGCGCCAGCCGAGCACGTCGGTCATGACGCCACGCTCGCCCTGCGCGACCCCGACAATGCGGTCGCCCACCTGCAGCTCGCCGGAAGTACTCGCCGGCCCGCCCGGAATCAGCTCGCGAATGGTGACGTACTCGTCCACGTTGGACAGCGAGGCGCCGACGCCGACCAGCGAGAGCCGCATCGAGATATCCATGTCCTCGGCGGCGCGCGGCCCGAGGTAGTTGGTGTGCGGCTCGATGGCCATCGTGTAGGCGTTCATGAAGGTCTGGAACGCATCCCCTGTGTTGGTCTGGCCGATGCGCTTGACGAAGTTGTCGTAGCGCTTTTCCAGCACTTCGACGATATTGCCGTCCGTCTTCCCCGCCAGGCGCAAGCGCAGCCAGTCGTTCTTGACCCGTTTGCGCCACAGTTCGCGCACCTCCGCATCCGATTTCGCCCACGGCTCCTTGTCGCGCATGAACTGGACGCTTTCCATCTTCTGGAAGTCGAAACCGGTCTTGAGCAGCGAGCGGGCGTAGGAAAACCGCTCGACCGCGCGCTTCTGGTACAGGTTGAAGATGGCGAACGGCCCCGACAGGTCTTCCGAAATCACGGCGTCATCGAGCTTGTCGCGGTAGACGGAAAGGCGCTCGATGTCCGTCTGCACGAAAATAATCCGCTCCGAATCGAGGGATTTCAGGTAGAGGTCGAATACCCGGGTCGACAATGCATCGTCGACCGGCAGGCGCTTGTAGTGGAAGCGCGAGAGCAGCTCGGCCGACAGGCGCGCCGCTCGCGCCGCCTGTGGCGCCGGCACAAGCTCCGGCGGCGCTGCATTCTGCGCCTGAAGCGGCGCACCCGGCACGCCCAGGATCAGGATCAGGGCAAACAGGAGCCAAAGCAGTTTCTGTTTCATTCGTCTTTCGCCTGGAAGGACCAACAACGCACGCTGGCAAGCAGCCGTCTGAAGCCAATCGTCAGGCCGCAGCCGCAAGAACCCCTCACATTCTAAGGTGTTCGAAGTCGGTTCAAACAAGGAACCGGGGCCGCGTGGCGGTGCGGGCAGGTACTGCGCACGCGGGCGCGCGTGATTGGGCGCTGACTGGCCGCTGCGCCTTTCCTTCCACTGGATTCACCCGGCAGCGCTTGCCCATGCGCCCGAGGGGCAGCGTGGACCGGTCGAGGCAGCAGCGCGTGATCGATCCGGCCGCACCGGCGGCCGCTTATCGGCCCGGTGCGGCCGTGCGCCTGCGTCGGCGTCGGACGACCGCCCCCATCACGCCAACACCCGCCAGCAATAATGTCCACCCCTGCGGTTCGGGTACGGGCGCGAGCGTCAGGAACACGTCGCCTGCTGAGCGCTCCAGGCCGACGGTGAATGCGGCGCGGTCGATACCGCTCACGCCGACCGCGTCGAATTCGCCCGTCACGCCTGCGGCTGCGCTGAGCACGCGAAAACGGCCGGGGTGCGCGCCATTGCCGCCGAAGGTGACCTCCAGGCGGCCACCCAGTTGCACGGCACCGCCAAAGTCGAACCAGTCGCTCGCGCCGGTGCCGGAGTCGACATCGACCTGCAGCATCGCAGCGCCGCTGAAGCGCACCGGCGCTTGACCGAAGCGGGCGTGGCCGACGGCGTGATCGGCGCCCGCGCCCAGGGTGCCCGCACTGAACGTCAGTGCGCCCGCGTTGAGAGTGCCCAGCACGTCGAGTGTCGCGCCGGCGCCGTCCAAGACCAACGCACCGCTGACCGACAGCACGCTGTCGGCCCCGACCAGGATGCGCCCGCTGTTGGCCAGGCTTGCATCGGTGGCGAGCGTGGCGCCGTTCTGAACGACGAGTGTTCCGGCATTCTCCCGCAGACCGCCCAAAGCCGGCAGCGACCCAAAGAAAGGCGCCAGACTGGTCAGCACGGCGCCGGCGCCGTCAAGGGTGATCGACGCCTCATTGCGGCGGATCGTCGCGGGCAGTCCGGTCGCGGCTGCGATGCCGAGACCGACGTTGAAAGCGGCCCCGGCCCGGACCATGTACTGGCCGCCGCGCAAGGCGCCACCGCGCGCCTCCCAATTGGCGAGATTGTCGATGCGCAGGTAGGTGCCGGGTTGTGCATCGATCACGCCAGAGGCGGCGTTGTCGAAGCTTCCGGCAAACCGCATTTCGCCCGCACGCAAATCCAGTTTGCCCCGGTTGATGAAGCCCGTCCCGACAAACGTCGCGTCGTTGCCGATACCGGTGCGCAGATAGGTGCCATCATTGACCACGATGCCGGCCCCGACGATCTTGCGACCGGTCGGATCGTAGCCGCCCTGGTCCTCGAAGACGCCACCGCGTCCGATTTCGAGTCGCGCTGCGGGCGTGACCGGATTGAAGTTTCCGACCTCTATCGATGGTGCCCCGTTGGCCCAGGTCGTCCGCCCATTGAGTTGCAGGACACGACTGCCTTCGAGGCGAAATGCCCCTGCATTGGGCGCCACAGCGACGCCTGTCAGCGACGCTGCACCCAGGACAACGGTCTTGCCGCCCGGATTGGCGGGTTCCCCCATCCAGGCTCCCGATTGCCACACCAGCCGATCGGCCGTGACGGTGCCATTGCCCACCAGGAGGCCGACCGCGCCGGGATTGAAGATGTCATTGAGCAGGCGCAGTTCGGATGTGGCGAGGTCGATATCGATGGTTGTGCGCCCGACGCCAAGATCGATGCGGGCGGACGCGCCGCCGACATAGGAAGACCCGGCGTCGAGCCGGGAGGAGGTGAGTTGCACGACACCGTCGTTGCGGATCGACGACCCGGCGCGAAACGCGACGCCATTGAGCGCGGTCGCAGCGAGCGTCGCAACCTTGAGTTCTCCGGAGCGGAATTCACCGCCGGCGGCCAGTTCCAGCCGCCCCTCGTCGACACGCACCTGCCCGGTATTGAAAAACGGCGCGGTCACCGTGGTGGTGCCGGCGATTCCGGACTTCACATAGATGCCGGCATTGACAAAGCGGCTGCCCGGGTTGCCCACTATCATGCGATCGCTGCTTGCCATGTCGTTGAAGCTGCCATCCGCCCCGACGCCGAGGGTGGCATTGTTTCCAAGAATCACGCGCCTGCCGGGCTGGAACCGTGTCGCGCCATTGAGCGTGACCTGGTAGCCGTCGGTCACCAAATGGTCGATCCCGGAGAGGTTCGCCGCGCTGTCGACGGTGACCGAGCCGTTCGACGAGCCCGGAACGTTGGGATTGCCGAACAGACCGCCGTCCCACTCCAGCGCAGCCAAGCGCAAGTTGCCCGAGCCATGAATCGTGCCGCGTCGCAGTTCGGTCATGCCGCCAATGGCAAGGTCGACGTCGATGCGGGCGGTGCCGCGAATCTCGAAAGTACCTTTGTTGGAAAATCCCGACCCCGCGCCCAAGTGCGCGTTGCCGGCGATCAGGAGCCGCGCGTCGGCCGCAGTGCTGAAATCGCCCGAACTCTCCAGGCCGAACGCGAAATACATGGTCCCGGCCTGGACATCGACCAAGCCGCGGTTGGTGAAGTCGGTCTGTACTACGGTCGCGCCGCTACCGTCGCGCCGGCGATAGGTTCCTTCGTTGACGAAACTGCCGGAAAAGCCGAAATCGGGACTGAAGATGCGACGTTGCTCGGCATTGGCCAGTTCGCCCAGGTCGTTGAAGGTAGCGCCTGCGGCGACAGTGATCGCCGCGCCGCGCCGCAGGTTGATGAAGCCCAGCCCGGTGCGCACGGATTGCCCTTGCGCCCAGGTTGTCTCGCCCTCCAGTCGCAGCGAACTGCCGCGTTCGAGATGGAGAATGCTGTCGGTGGCAAGCGCGGCAGCGCCCTTAACGACCATCGCACCGGCCGTTCCGTCCTCGTTGCCGATGCTGCCTGAACGCCAGTCCAACGCCCCTGCGGTCACCGTGCCGGCGCCAGACAATGAACCTCTGAGCAGCACCGCGCCACCGGCGATGTTGGCATCGACCCGCATGGCGTAGCCGAGCAGATCCAGGCGACTGCCCGCACCACCGCTCTCGAAGGTGACCCTGCTGCCGATGCGGGCCGCACCGTCGAGCGCGAACGTACCGTCGTTGCGGATGGCGGTCGTTCCACCGATCAGGCCGTTGAACTGGCGCAAGGTCGCACCCGGCGCGATCGCGATCAGCGCGTCGGTGTGGAGCGGGTCGCCGGCCAGCAACAGGGTGCCGCCGTCCACCCGCAGGCGGCCGGTGTTCCGAAAGCCGGAATCCACCAGCGTGAGGCCGGCACCGCTCTTTCGGTACGTGCCGAGAACCTCGAACATGCCCTCACCGCTGATGTGCCGATAGGCCTGATCGGTCGGCTGGCCCAGGTCTTCGAAGGTCGCGCCCGCAGCCACCGTGATGCGGGACGCCGCACCCATGGTTCCGCCGGCCAGCGCGGTCGCGCCTTCGATGGTGATCGGTATCACACCGTAGGCCCATCTGGTCGTGCCGGCCAGGGTCAGGTGCGCGCCATGGCGCACGATCGGCGTGGCCCCGGTCTGACTCAGCTGGGCAAAGATCGGCAGGTGTCCGATGGTGGCGCTGCCGGTGACCGTCATCGCCATGCCCGGCGTGGCGGCGTCGCCGATGGTGCCATGGCCCCATTCGAAACCTTTCACCGTCAGCGCACCGCTGCCGCCGATGGCGCCGAACTTGTCGAAGTTCGCGAAGTTCACCGAATCGGGCGCCAGGCGCAAGCGAGTCACATCAAGCGCAGACTGGAACATGATCTTGCCGCCGGCCACCTCGAGCAGGCTGGCGCTGCCTCCGCTGTAAGCGGCGCCCACGGGCGAGCCGGAGAGGAAGGTCAGCACCCCGCCGGGCAAGACCCGCACCGATCCTTCATTGAGAAGCCGTGAACCGGCCTCGAAGGTAACCGAAGGGGCTTCGACGGTCAGCGCGTTGCCGGCCGTCACGCTCAGCGCGCCAAACACGTCCAGGGGGCCGCGCACCAGCGTCGCAGCATTCATGGTCAGCGCGCCGGCTGCGGCGATGGTCAGGCGGCTGAATCCGCTGTGCAATTCGAAAGGCCCGGTCTGGGCGCTGCCGTCCACCAGCACGTCGCCGAATTCGATCAGGACCGTGTCCGCTGCGCCGGGCACAATACCGGGCAGGGGAATCCCGCCACCAGGCGGCACGCGCAACCAGTTCCCCGCATCGAGCCAGCGCGTATTCGGGCTGGGCGTCTTCCAGTGCAACTCGGCCGCGCGGGCCGACGTGGCCCACTGCGGCAGCATGGCGGCAAGCGCGGCCGCGCAGGCGAGCGCGAGGCGGGTCGGGCGCTGGCGCAGGGTCATCGCGCCAGGACGATTTTCAATGAGCTGCATGGGACCTCCTGTGAACACGCCGACGCTTGAAAAACCGAGCGGACAAAAACGACAAGGCGAGTCTCCCTGCGCGCCAAGCGCCGCGTCAATCGCACGTTGTGACTAGTGCGCGGGATTCATCGGCAACAATAATGAGCAAGCATGCTGCTGGCGCAGTGCCGCCGGCAACCCGCGCGCCGCTTGCCGTTCTCGCAGGTGCCGCGAGCCCGTCGGGCGATCGCGAACGCGCCACCGGCGCGCCGCGACATTCACCGCCGAACAACGCCGTGACCGCTAGAATGCGCATCCGACAAACTCGGACGCAGCGAATCCGCGCTACGCTGCGGATTGCCCGCGTTTCCCCGCCGCGTTTCCCCAACCAACATGCTGAAAAAACTCCTTGCGCTTGTTGTCGGCGCGGTCTTGCTGGTGCTGGGATTTATGTTCTCGGTGATCCTGCTGGCCGTTGCGATCACGCTCGGGCTAGTGGCTTTTGGCTTCTTCTGGTGGAAGACCCGCAAGCTCAGGCGCGCAATGCGGACGCAAGCCGGCGGCGGCCGCGTGATCGACGGCGAGTCCGTTGTCATCGTCGACGAGGCCGTCGTGGTCGGAGAAGCCCATGCTGAAACCAAGCCCAGCCTGCCTCACGACCCTCCGCGCTCGTGACGATTCAATCGACGGATTCGAAGCAACGGCAGGGGATTCGCGTTTTGCGCAGCGCTGCTTCGCGCGAGGACACCCCTTGCCCGACAAGGCGGCTATGGTTCGCCATCATCGCGCTTGCGCCGCAGACGAAGGGCGAGGTCGGCAAACGGATTGTGAACGGCATGCCGCAGATCGGGGGCCGCGCCACCGCCGGCCTGCGCATCGCGAACACGGGCATGCTCGTTGTCGTGGCAGTAGATGCACAGAAGTTCCCAGTTGCTGCCGTCCGGCGGATTGTTGTCGTGATTGCCATCCTTGTGATGAACGGTCAACTCGCGCAGCCGGGATGCCGGAAATTCGCGCGCGCAACGGGCGCACAACCACGGATACAACTTGAGGGCTTGTTCGCGGTAGGTGTTCGGGGCAGCGCGCATGCCGGCTAGACCTTGGGAGACGATCCGACAGCGGGCGGCGCCCAACCAAGCAATTCGGCCAGCCTCAAGACAACCCACGCTGATTCCTTTTCATCGAATCCGCAAGCGTCTGCGCGCAAACCTTGATGGCACCTCAACAGAATGTCCTTCTCCGGGAAATTCTCCTTGAAGGCTAGCGCTTGCGCGAGTTCGACCAGCGTTGCCGCCATGTCCTCGCATTGCTCATAGCGCGCCAGAATGACCTCGAAGGACGCGTCGGGCCGGCTGCGCCCGGGCTTGACATGGAGCGCGATGAACGACTGCGGAACTTCGATCTGGTTGTCGTCTGACATGGCGCTTCGCTATCCTTGGCGCAGCCGAATCCGCACATGGATGGCTTACGCCGCATTGTGAACGATCCTGCGGTTCGAGGCCGACGACACGGCGCGCCGCTCGGCTCGTGCGCCACCGGCGCAATGGCGGATTCGATGATCGACTCGGCGCTGCGACAAACGCTTAAGCGCCTGAGCAAAATCCCCGATCCGGAGAAACCGCCCGATGATTGGTGCAAGGCAAAGCGCATCGGCCGCGAATCGCTTCCCTGCAACCACGATTCTTGGTAACTTGACGATGCGGATCGACTTTCCCGACATCCGCACAACCGTGACACAGTGGATCTACCCGGCACAACGGCAATGAAGGCTCTTCTCTCGCTCGTCCCTCTTTTCGTCCTGCTGGGCGTTGCGGCGCCGCCCGCAGCGGCGCGCGCCGAACCCCTGCAGGAGTTCACCGAATCCGGCGGCTGCAAGCTGCGTGCTTCGGCATCTTCAGTCAAGCGCCAAAAGGAGATCGCGGCGCAGGGAAACGTGTCCTGGAACGGCCGCTGCGCGGGTGGGTACATCGAGGGAGCGGGTGTATTGCGCCATGAGGGCGTCGAGGTCGAGAACGGCCGCCGGCGCCGCTTTGCCTTCCTGCTTGCCGGCACGGCGCGCGCGGGCATGCGCACCGGCGCCTGGCGGCGCGAGTCCATGAACATGTTCGAGGACGGCACAACCTACTGGACCAGCCTGGCCACCATCAACTACGTGAACGGCGCCGCGCGCGGTCCGACCAGACTCATCCCCGCGCACGAAAAAAGCGAATACTCGCCCGCGTTTCGCCGGATTCTCGACGCCTTAGATCGCGAACTGGCGAAAGCGTCGAAGAATGGTCCGCGCCGCAACAAAGAAGACGCCACAGCAGCACCTGCAGGCAGCCTTCCGGACACCCCGCGCGGCGCCAGCGCGACCGACACAGTTGCCGCAAATGCCGCTGCCGCCGCAGCGACACCGACGCCGCCCTCGCCCTCGCCGTCGCCTGTGGCCGCTGCCGCCGCAGCCGGTTCGTCACCCGGCACAAGGACACCTTCCGCCATGACCCAGGGAGTTCTCTCGGCACCTGCACCCGCGCCATCTTCCGCACCTGCCCCACCGACACCGCCGGCCGCCGCCTCGGGAACTGCTCCGCTCTTGATCGCGCCGCCGCCGGTGGCCACGCGCGCACCGGCAGGCCGCGCCACTGATGCATTGCGACTTTCGCCCGCTGCGACGCCACCGGCGGCCGGCGAACCGCGATCCGCGGCCGCATCTTCGATTTTTTCCGCTGCGGCGTCGGCCGGCATTGCCGGCACAACGGATGCCCGCGAAGCCCTGCTCCGACCGTTGGCCGGCGCCGGCAAGCCGCTTCCACCACCAGCCCCGCCGGCCCTGCCGCAACAGCAGCTCCTGGAACAGCGCGGCGCCTGTGCCGTCGAACAAATAAACGGCGAGGTGGTGCGCGAGGAAACCATCGTGGCCGCCGCGACCCAGCCCGTGCGTGTCGCGGGTTGGGCGGCCGACCCGCACAGGCCGCGCGCCCCCGACCCACCGCAGATCCCGGACAAGGCGTGGATCCGCTTTTACGATCGCGGCGGCGGACCCGGCCTCTTGCTCGACATGCCGCGCAATGCCGAACGACCGGATGTCGCGCGCGCACTGGGCCATCCGAAGTACGCACACGCCGGCTTTCGCGTCATCGTGGCGCCAGGCCAGTTGCGCCCTGGCGACTACACGGTGGCGATCCTGCAGCGGATCGGCAACGATTTGGCTGTTTGCGGTGCAATCGGCAGGCTGAGTCTGCGCTAGTTTTGCCCGGTGCCTTCGTGGAATAAGACCGCCACGCAGTCGGGCAGCGCGGACTGGGAACGAGAACAGGCAACGCGTATAGGTAATCAGTACATGCAATTAGTACAGGCAACAAGTACATGCGACACGTGCAGCCGGGCAAAGCCCGATCGCCGTTGGCGAAATTAATGATATCCCC
Source organism: Burkholderiales bacterium (assembly GCA_043775255.1). Taxonomy (GTDB): domain Bacteria; phylum Pseudomonadota; class Gammaproteobacteria; order Burkholderiales; family JAEUOS01; genus JAEUOS01. Next base: position 9,595 of record JAYVST010000250.1, on the reverse strand, counting down.
AAACGTTGGAGACACAAATGCCATTCCTTGAACGCGCTGGTCATCCTGCCATCCACTACGAGTTCGACGATTTCACCGATCCGTGGCGCAATGCGCCGGTGCTGGTCCTGCAGCATGGCTACGGACGTTCCTCGCAGTTCTGGTATCGCTGGGTACCCTATCTTTCGCGCTTCTATCGCATCGTCCGCCCGGACCTGCGCGGACACGGCAAGACGCAGGTCGATCCCGCCAGCTACGCCGGACTGACCGTCCAGACCTATGTCGACGACATCCTCGCCATCATCGACGGGCTCGGCGGCGGCAAGGTCCACTACTGCGGCGAATCCTTCGCCGGCATCCTCGGCATGGTGTTGGGCGCCGAGCATCCGGATCGGCTGCGCACCCTTTCCATGGTGTCGGCGCCGCTCACGATATCGACCTCGCTCAGGAGTGCGTGGAACTGCGGCTTTGGGTCCCTGCAGGAGGCGCTCGACCGGCTCGGTGCGGTCGAATGGGCGCGCCAGACCAACGCCAGCACGCGCTTTCCACCGGACACCGATCCTGACCTCATCGAGTGGTACGCGCGTGAAATGGCCAAGACGCCGCCGGCGGTGCTGGTGTCGTTTTTCGAACTCATCTGCCGCTCCTCCGCCGGCCCCTACCTCTCGCGCGTGCAGGCGCCGATGCTCGGCCTGTACCCCTCACGCGGGCGCATCACCGGGCCCGAGGAAGGGGCGATCCGGAAAATCATTGCCGAAAAGGGCATGAAGTACGTGAGCTTCCCGACCGAATTCCATTCGATCCAGTTCATGTTGCCGGCGGCATGCGCCACCCACGTGCTGCACTTCGCGGCGCAGCACGATGGAGTGTCGTGTCGCGAGTGAGCGCGGCGGTAGTGAGCAGAAGCCCGCAGCGCGCGCATGCGGTTGGATCAGGCGGGCGAATCGGCCCTGGGCAGCCATTCCGCCCGCGACGCACCGAGCGGTACGGGAGGCTTGTCCCACCATGCCGGAGTTTCGCTGTACTGCGCGACCGGGCCGAGATACTCAAGTTCGCCGAAGGGTGAATCCATGTGCAGCAGGCGCGGCGCCGCGCCACCAGCCACTGTGGCGCCGGTTTCAACTGGACCAAGGTCCTGCACCCACATGCAGGTCTGTGCCAGGGAAATCCTGACGTGATAGCTGCCGCCCTCGTTGGCGCGGCGAATCAGTCCGGCCAATGCGCCGAAAGTCCCGAGATAGGACGTGAGGTAGTCGGCCAGCAGGGTACACGGCACCACACGGGGCGCATCGAGGCCGCCCTCCAGCACCGACACGCCGGTCGCCGACTGGGCCAGCGGGTCGTAGCCGACGTAGCGCGACCAAGGACCCTCGCCGTAGCAACTGACCGACACGTAGACCAGACCCTTGCCGGCGGTCGCGAGTTGCGCGCTGCCGAGACCGCGGCGCTCAAGCGCGCCCGGACGCAACGACTGCACCACCACATCGCAGTCGGCGGCCAGTTCACGATAGCGTGCGACATCCGCAGGGTTGTCGAGATCGAGAAACGCGGAGCGCTTGCCGAAACCGGTATCGATCATGAAATTGATCGGGTCGCTGCCGCGCGGCGGGGCGATGCGCAATGCATCGGCGCCCTGCTCGGCCAGGCAACGGCCAATGCCCGGCCCGGCGAGGATGTGCGTGTTTTCCAGTACGCGAATGCCGGCCAGCGGGCGCGCCGCCGGCTTGAATGGCTGCGGCGCACCAGCGCCGATGCGCTCGATCTCGATCACCGGCCGCCCCACGAGGCGCCGCCCATGCGCATGCGCGCGCCACTCTTCGGCTGTGCGCACCATCACCAAAGGCAGACCCTTCTCCTGGCAGGTGCGTTCCAGCTCTTCTGCCTCGTGACGTGCGACCGCTTTTTCGATCGCCGGCCTGCCGTTGGCACATTGCAGCACGTCGAGCAGCCCGTTGCGCAGGCGCGGGCTGCCATGGGCCATGTAGATCCAGCGGCCGTCCCGGCTGCGCCAATAGCCGTTGCCGGGTTCGGTGAAGCCGAAGCGGATGGTGACGGGATAGCCATTCTGCTTGAGGTAAGCCGCAGGGTTCAGCGCATGGGCTGCCGCGTGCAGATCAACCGAGACGCGCTGCCGCCGTCCGGACCGTATGCGCCAGATCTGCGCGATCGCCGCCGCCTGCGCCGCGATCGCGACGCCCATGCCGGTGGCGAGCCGGTGCGGGCTGGCAATGGTGGAATCGTCACCCGTCAGGTCGACGTCGGCCGTCTCGGGCGGAAGACCACCGACGCGAAGAAGTTGGGCCAGTGCCGCACGGGCATCGATCGGCGTCATTGCATGCCCCCGGTGACCACCATCGCTTGCCTCCTCAATCCGCCTTGATGTTCGCGGCGCGGATCACCTTGCTCCACTTATCCAGATCGGCGCGCATGATGGCGGAGATCTCTTCCGGGGTGGTGCCGATCGGATCCACACCCAGCGCCGCGAAGCGCGCCCGAACATCGGCCTGCTGCAGCACGGCGTTGATGTCGGCGGACAGCTTGCGCACGACCTCCGCAGGCATGCCGGCCGGGCCGGCGAAGCCGAGCCAGCTGCCGGCCTGGAATCCGGGATAGCCAGACTCGGCCACCGTCGGCACCTCGGGCAGCATGGACGATCGTGCCAGGCCGGTCGTGGCGACTGCACGCAGGCGGCCCGCCCGCACAAACGGCATGGCAGATACCGGATCGTTGAACATCATCTGCACATGTCCGGCAAGCAGATCGGTCGTCGCCGGGCCCGCACCCTTGTAGGGCGCATGCGTGAACACCGTACCGGTCAGGCTGCGAAACAGCTCGCCTGCCAGATGGGTCGATGTGCCGTTGCCGGACGAGGCCATTGCGACCTTGCTGCCGGCGGTTTTCGACCATGCGACCAGCTCCGCCAGCGAATTCGCCGGCACCGACGGGTTTACCACCAGCACCAACGAATAGGACAGGACCTGCGAAAGCGGCGTGAAGTCCCTGATCGGATCGTATGGCAGCTTGTCGTAAAGCGCCGCACTCATGACCAGGGCGTTGGCGATGAGAAGCAGGGTATAGCCGTCGGCGGGCGCTTTGGCCACCAGCGCCGCGCCGATGTTGCCGCCGGCGCCGGGTCGATTCTCCACCAGCACCGGCTGGCCCCAGAGGGCGCCGAGCTTTTCACCGAACAGACGCCCGACGATGTTGGTCGGTCCGCCCGGCGCATAGGGGATGACGAGCTTCACCGGTTGCGCCGGATAGACCTGTGCCAACACCGGTGCCGCCAGCGCAAGCGCCACAAGGCAGCAGGCCGCGCCGAGACGGCGCGCAAGTTTCTGCGGATCGATGATGGCGCCCCGCGTCACTCCGCCTGTGCCCCGGAATCCCTGATCACCTTCGCCCATTTTTCGACTTCCCCGCGCATGAAGGCCGCGAACTGCGCCTCGGATTGCGGCCGCGCCTGCAGACCCATGGCAACCAGCCGCGCCTGCAAGTCGGGCTGCGCCAACGCCTTGTTCACTTCCTGGTTCAGGCGCCTGACGATGTCCGGCGGCAGATTGCCCGGACCGATCAGGCCATACCAGGTCGGCACCGAAAACCCTGCCAGGCCGGATTCGATCATGGTTGGAATGTCCGGCGCGGCCGGCGAGCGCATCTCGGTGGTGACCGCCAACGCGCGCAGGCGGCCCGCCTTCACCAGCGGTAAACCGCTGGTGAAGGCGTCGAAGATGTAAGCGACGTGGCCGCCCATGACATCGGCCTCCGCCGGCGCCGCGCCCTTGTACGGAACATGCGTGATGTCCATGCCGGCGAGACGCTTGAACCACTCGCCGGCAAGATGGTTTCCGCTGCCGCTTCCGGCCGAACCATAACTGAGCTTGCCCGGGTTCGCCTTGACATAGGCGATGAGCTCGCGCACGCTGGTGGCGGGAACGGACGGGTGCGCGACCAGCAGCAACGGCGAATCGCCGATGTAGGCGATCGAGGTCAGGTCGCGCAGCGTGTCATAGGGCAACGCCTTCACCAGGCTGGCCTGGATCGGTATGGTGCTGGCGCCCACCAGCAGGGTGTAGCCGTCGGCCGCCGACTTCGCGACACGCTCGGTGCCGATCATGCCGGTGGCGCCTGCGATGTTTTCAACGATGAACGCTTGTCCCATGGACTGCGACAGTTTCTCGCCGACCGCGCGCGCCAGGGTATCGATCGGCCCGCCGGCGGGGAATCCCGCCACGATGCGCACCGTCCTGCCCGGATAGGCGCCCGCCGGCTGCGCGACGGACGTATCGGCTGCCGCCAAGACCAACACCGCAGCAGCCATGGCACACGCTGCCTGCGATCCGAAGCGGCACACGGCGAAACGAATCCGGTCCATGCGCGCAATGCCTTGAAGCTTCATCCAGTTCCCCCGTGTCGAACGCCCGCCAACCCAGTAGAAGGGGATTTGAGCACATCCGGGTGCGTGCCGTAAACACCGGCGCGTCAACCGTGGCCGCATTGTCGGCATCGGCCGGCCCCGCGCGGTATGCCAAAGCGAACCGAAGCGACCAATCCCGGCTCATGCATAATCGCGCCGACCCTGTTTCATGCCGGGTTGCCATTCGGCAACCCTGGCCCGTCGCGGGTTGCACCTTGAGGAGGTCAGATGAAGCTGGCTGGCAGAGTGGCTCTCGTTACCGGCGCGGGGCGCGGCATCGGACGCTCGTCCGCGCTTCGCCTGGCGGCATTGGGCGCGGATATCGCGATCAGCGACATCAACCTCGATTCGGCACGCGAAGTCCGCGAGTCGGTGAGCGCGGACAGCGTGGTCGAAGAAGTCCGCGCCCTTGGACGGCGCGCCATCGGCGTGCAGGCGGACGTGACCGACGCCGCATCCGTCGCAGGCATGTTCAGCCGGGTGATCGGCGAGTTCGGACACGTCGACATCCTGGTCAACAACGTCGGCGGAGGCGGCTCGGTCGGCGGCGGCCACTTGACCGGCGGGTCGGCCGGCGTAACCCTGCACGACTTCAACCGGGGCATGGATTTCAATCTCGCGAGCACAATGCATTGCTGTCAGGCCGCGATGCCGCACATGATCGCCCGCCAATGGGGCAGGATAGTCAACATGACTTCCATCCATGGCCTCATGGTGCGCGCGCAGGACGACCTGTCCTTCGCCGCGCGCGCGACCTACGGCGTGGCCAAGGCGGGCATCATCCAGTACACACGGGTCCTGGCCGCCGAACTGGGACCGCACGGCGTGAGGGTCAATTGCATCGCCCCGGCCGCAATCGCCACCGGCCGGGTATTGATGTTTAGCCGCAAGGGCGAGATGTTGTCGGATGCGAAACTGCGCGACTGCCCGGTGGGCCGGGCCGGGGTCCCGGACGACGTGGCCAAGGTGGTCGAGTTCCTCTGCACCGACCTGTCCGACTATGTCACCGGCCAATGCATCCGAGTCGACGGTGGCAGGTCGCTCTTCTAGCAGCCTGTCGGACTTGGGGCGTCGATAGCGAAAATCGGCCCCAGCGAGGACAATTTTTGCCGCATTCGCCGCCCCATAGCCCGGCTATGGGGCAAGAAGGCGGTGAAAAATGAGTCCGTCACTGGTCAGCCAGGCTGTATTGCGCGTACCGCGCGTGACACTCGTTTGCAATTTCGACCTGGGCACGGCTGCCGCATTTGAGAAAATGACCATGCAACAGGAGGGCAGGCGTACGTGTGGAGGTGAGCGTGAATCAAATCGAGTCCCGGCAGCCGATAAGTCAGCCACCAGGCATGCAGGTATCCAATCCGGGCGCCATGCCTGCGGTCACGCAGGACTATCAGCGCAAGTTTGTCGACGAGTACTTGAGGCAAAGGCTCTACGACCTGACCGATACCAACCGGGCGATCGTGGCGCAGGGCATCGAGCTGTATGCCGGGGGCGACCTGGTCATGCCGGACGCCTTGACCGTCTTCCTCGATAACCTTTATCGCATTCACGACGTCTGAACGAGCGAACGGGCCGGCGTGGGCGGGTGCGCACTGTAGTCTGAGAACGCGGGTCCCGCGAGTGCGGCAGGCGCGCAGCATTTTCCACTGGACGACGGGCGCCTGCATCCCGATAATCGCCCCTTTCCCGAAAGGAGTGCACCTTCATGCAACCACGGCCCACGACCTTGCTGCGCCAACTCTTGCGCGACAAGACGTTTCTGCACATGCCCTCGGTCTACGATGCGTTGACGGGCCGGCTGGTGCAATCCCTGGGGTATGAGGCCGCGTATGTCGGCGGCTATGTCACCGGCGGCTCGCTGGCCGTTACCGAACCGCTCCTGACCATGACCGAGCAGGTCAGGCTCGCAGGCGACATCGCCCAGAGCTTGCGCATCCCCGTCATCGCCGATGCGGGCGCCGGTTTCGGGGAGCCGCTGCACGCCATGCGCACGGTGCGCGAATTCATCCGCAACGGCGTGGCCGGCATCCACATCGAGGATCAGCTCTATCCCAAGCGCGCCCACTATCACAAGTATGTGGTGCACGGCATACCGGTGGAAGAGTTCGTCGACAAGATCGCCTACTCGGTGCGCCAGCGCGACGAGATCGATCCGGATTTTCTGATCATCGCGCGCACCGACACCTGCCGCGCCCTTGGCCTGGAGGAAGCTTCGATGCGACTCAACCGCGCCGCCGATGCGGGTGCCGATATGGGCCTGTTGTTTCCGCGGAACCCGCAGGACGCCGCCGCTGCGCCGCGCAAGTGCCGCCTGCCGCTGGTCTACGTGCAAAGCCGCGGCAATCGCGACGGCCGGCCGATTTTCAGCCGCCAGGAACTCGTCGACATGGGCTACGTCGCCTGCATCGAGGCGCAGGTGGTGCTGTGCAGCGCCCTTTTCCACCACAAGAAGATTCTGACGGAACTGCGCACGACCGGCCAGGTGTCGGGCATGAGCAACGATGACTGGGTCGCCGCTCGACAGGAAGTCGAGGACCTGATCGACCTTACGTCCTACTACGAAATCGAGCAGGCCACGGTGGAAGCGCGCGAGCAGAAGAAATGACCATGCGTGCGCCCGACATTGCGCACCCGATTGCGCCGACGCGCACCCCGCACGTACGCTTTCCGCGCGGCGCCACGGATTGCCATGCCCATGTCTTCGGCCCGCAAGAACGCTACCCGCTGCTCCCGGACACGCATTTCGTTCCGCACGTATGCCCCTTCGCGGACTATCTGACCATGCTGCGCAGCATCGGTTGCGAGCGGGCCGTACTGGTGCAGCCGAGCGTGTACGGTATCGACAATGGCGCCATCGAAGAAGCGTTACGCGACGCCGCCATCGAGTTGCGCGCAGTGGCGGTGGTGGCGCCCGACATCAGCGATCGCGAACTCGAACGCTTGCATGGGCTGGGATTCCGCGGCATTCGTTTCAATACCGCGTCGGCGACCAAGGGCCTGCGCCTGTCCGACGCACCCGCGTTGGCACAGCGCATCCGGCATCTGGGCTGGCACATGCAGTTCTACGTGAACTTCCATGCCGAGCCGGAGGTAGACGACGTTCTGGCCGCCCTGCCGCTTCCGATCGTGATCGATCACTTCGGCCGCATTCGCGCGGCCGACGGGCTGCAGGCGCCGCCGTTTCAGCGCCTGCTGCGCCTTCTGAAACGCGACAACTGCCACGCCAAATTGATGGGTCCCTATTTCATTTCGGAACAGTTCCCGCGCTATGCCGACATCACGCCGTTCGCGCGTGCGATGGTGGCGGCGGCGCCGGATCGCGTGGTCTGGGGCACCGACTGGCCGCACGCGAGCGGGCGCGAGAAAATGCCTGACGATGGCGATCTCGCGGACCTGCTGGCCCAATGGGTTCCGGAGGAGTCGGCTCGGATCAAAGTGCTGGTCACCAACCCGCAGCGGCTCTACGGCTTCGCGAACGCGTGATCGGGGCAACCCTGCGTGTAGCAAGACGCCGACTGGATCACCGGCTCGATCGCCCGACAAGGACGGCACAATGAAATCACGCAAAACCTTCCATTGCCTCTTCGTCGCGCTGGCATTGCTGCCTGTGACGGCCATGGCACAACCGTATCCCTCGAAGCCTGTGCGCCTGGTAATCGGGTTCGCCCCCGGCGGCGGCACCGATATCGTCGGACGGCTGCTGGCGCAAAAGCTGGCCGAAGCGCTCGGTCAGCCATTCACGGTGGAGAACAAGCCCGGCGCGACCGGCATGATCGGCGCCAAGCAGGTGGCTTCGGCGCCGGCCGACGGCTACATGCTGCTGATGGGGCATGTCAATTCCCAGGCGATCGCGCCGGGCCTGATGGAGCGCCCGCTGTACGACCCGATCAAGGACTTCGCGCCGGTCACCTATGTCGGATTCGTGCCTAACGTGCTGGTAGTCAATCCCGCGTTGCCGGTGCGGACGGTAAGCGAACTTGTGGCACTGGCCAAAGCACGCGCCAAGGGGCTTTCTTTCGCTTCGCCCGGTGTGGGCAGCACGAATCATCTGGCCGGCGAAATGCTGCGCCAGGCAACCGGCGCACCGCTGGTGCATGTGCCCTACAAGGGCAGCAGCCCGGCCATCGTCGATCTGCTGGGCGGTCAGGTCGACATGAATTTCGACGCCATGTCCTCGATCACCGCCTACCTCAAGGCCGGCCGCATGCGCGCGCTGGCAGTCACCACGCCGCAGCGCGACCCCGATCTGCCGGAGGTACCCACCATGATCGAACTCGGTTTCAAGGCGCTCAATGTCACCAACTGGTATGGCGTGGTGGCGCCCGCCGGCACACCCGCCGAGGTGGTCGACAAGTTGCATGGCGAGTTGTCGCGCGTCCTGCAGACACCCGAGGTGGCGGGCAAGCTGACCGAACTGGGCGTGCGCCGCGAGGCCATGTCGTCGGAGAAGTTCGGCCAGTTCATCCGCGCCGAGGTGGCCAAGTATCGCGAAGTGGCACGCCTGACCGGCGTGCGCATGGAATAGCGGCGCCTGACGGCTAGGCCTGCCGCGACACGCTCGCCTAAGCGCCTGCGGAGGCTTGCCGCGATACGCTCGCCTAAGCGCTTGCCGGGGCGGTGAGACCGCTACGCCGGTTTCAGCGCAAGCGTTCGCCCCCAGGCGCATTGACCTGCGCGCGCGCGAATCCGGCCGTTTGCTTGTAGCGCGCCGCGATCGCCTCCAACTCTTCCTGCGCGATGACGTCGTTGACATGCTTGAAGCCCTGCGGTGCGCGTTCTTCGGCCAGTTGCATGACCTGGTCCGGCCCGTTGCCGCGGTTGGCCAGGACGATCTTGCCCGTGGCCTCGCGACGTTCGCCCTCATAGCGCGCCAACGCCCGCGGGACGTCGGGCTCTGCGGCCAGGGCGGCGCCCAGGCTTTCGGTATCGAGGATCGCCTGGGAGGCGCCGTTGGAGCCGATGGGGTACATGGCGTGGGCCGCATCGCCGAGCAGGGTCACGCGCCCGAATGTCCACTGGGCCACGGGGTCGCGGTCGACCATCGGGTATTCGAACACCTGGTCCGCCCCGGCGATCAGGCCCGGCGCGTCCAGCCAGCCGAAATTCCAGGCCGCAAACGGCGGGCCGATCTGGGCGCGGTCGCCGGCGCGGTTCCAGTCCTCCCGCCGCCAGTCCGGCCCATCCGGAAACTTGAGCTCGGCG